>JAUUXD010000038.1 GCA_030588705.1 bacterium
CGTTACGGGCGCTGTTCAGGGAACACGGGGTTTCGCAGTTGCGTGGTCACCTGATGGGGCCTATCTCGCAACGGGTGGATTCGAAGAAGCTGGGGCTGAAATTCAAATATTCTCATTTGATAGGCTGAACGGAACGCTTACCAAAACAGATGGAAAAACCCAGGGAGCGGCTGTTTGTCGTACTGTTGCTTGGTCATCGGATGGAGCCTATTTAGCGACGGGTGGTGATCCAGAAGGAGGCAATGATATTCAGGTATGGTCCTTTAATCAATCTACGGGAACGGTAACCTTTGTTGTTGGGTTGGATCATGGATCGGGTGTGCGAGCTGTTGATTGGTCGCCAGATGGAGCGTATCTTGCTTCAGCAACATTGGCTGGTTCCGATAATATTGAGGTATATTTCTTTAATCGAGATGTGAGAACGCTTACCAAAATAGATGGTGCAGGTCAGGGAGGCTTAGGTCTTGCGGTTAATTGGGCGTCTGATGGTGCCTATCTTGTTTCCGGGGGCGTCACCCTAAATCTTCAGGAGTTTCGGGTATTTAAGGCGTTTATATTTCCTTCCCGTAATGTAATTATTAATAACATAGTGCAAGCATCATCTCGATTCTCATCAATTCAAGCAGGGGTGGGTATCAGTGGATCAAGTATCGAAAATGCAATTACGATGAACTCCTCATATAATAATGCAGGATTTAATTATCAGTTTGTAACGAATGTGTTTGATGAGCGGTTTGCGCAAATACCAACGGCAGTGCAAAATTTGAGTATCAAAAAAACGTTTCCGCTGTATGCGCCGTAGACTACTATGGGCACTGCAGGGCGCAGGGGAAGTAGAAATTTAGATATTGAGTATAAGGCAGTGTAATGAAAAAAATTGTTCCCACTCTTTTGTTGTTCCTCTTTTTTATGGTTCAACAAGTCCATGCGCGTGCGATACTTTCTGGCGAATCATTATGGTCGATGCAGCGATTAGTCACACAGGCGTCATGTGATGTAACCATTCGGCAAATAGATCTTACTGGCGGCGTGTATACCATTTCAACTTCGGGTGTGTACTGTTTGGCGGAAAATATTACGGGACAAATTGTAATCGATACCAATACGGTGGTCCTTGATCTCAATGGAAAGACGGTAACCAATACAACCGGTAATGGCATTGAGGTAAATGGTAGATTACAGGTGCTCATTAGAAACGGATCGGTCATGGCAAATAATACCGGCATATTCGTGGCATCAAACAGTGCGCGGATAGGGCTGGAAAACGTTACTATCCGTAACTGCGTGACCGGTGTGGAAGTTGATACCACAACCAATCTATCCATTGATGGTTGTGATATCATTGCAACTGATACGGGGATGCTCTTGAATAATGTATCGCGAGCAACGGTGAATAATACCACGGCTTCAGATGCTACGTTTGTTGGGTTTCAGCTAAACGGCAGCAATAAGAGCCTGTTTACCAATTGCCATACACTCAACATTGGCCAGGGGCTTACTGATCAAACAGCAGATGTCTATGGATTTTTTTCCTCTGATGGTTCAAGTAATATTTTCCGTGAATGTGTTGCACAAAATACGCTTGCTCTAACAGTAACTGGTGTGCCGAATGTGGCGGCTAGCTTTGCGCTCACTGGAACAGAATCAAAATCGCGCATTACCAAATGCACAAGCAGCATAGTAGAAACTAATTTTGATGGAGCGGCTATCCCCTACGGAATTCTGCTTCAATACAGTTTTGATCTTTTAGAAACGGCTATCAATGGCAATCAGGGAACGGTCTGTAATGTGGTCGACTGGTCACCCGGTGGAGCTTTTCTTGCGACCGGGGGAACCACGCAAGGGGTGAACGATGAAATTCAGATTTTCTCGTTTGATCGATCCACCGAAACACTCACTACCTTGACCGGTGCAAGCCAAGGAACAGAATGTAATGCAGTTGCTTGGTTTCCCGATGGAACGTATTTGGCGACAGCGGGGGCTGATGAGGCGACTAATGAAGATATCCAGATATTCTCCTTTGATCGAGCCACTGGTCTTCTCAATAGAACGGATGCAAAGGGTCAGGGGATAGCTGGTCAAGCAGTTTCCTGGTCACCAGATGGGGCGTATCTTGCAACAGGGGGAAACACAGAGGGGCCTAATGAAATTCAGATATTTGCCTTCGATCGGGTTACTGGAACACTCATCAAAACAGGCGGGGCAAGTCAGGGAGCGGAATGTTTTGCCGTTGCATGGTCGCCCGATGGTGATTATCTTGCTACGGGAGGATTGCAACAGGGCACTGATGAAATTCAGGTATTCTCCTTTGATCACGGGACTCAAACGCTCACGTTTGTAGATGGAAAAAGTCAGGGAATAGTTGGAGGGGATCGCTGTCGTACAGTTGCTTGGACTTCTGACGGGGCCTTTCTTGCCACCGGAGGAACGCCAGAAGCACCTCCTAATAATGAGATTCAGGTATTTTCCTTTGATCGAACCACTGAAACACTTCTTCTTGTAGACAGCAAAGATCAGGGGGGGGAATGTTTTGCCGTTGCCTGGTCGCCCGATGGAGCCTATTTAGTTACTGCAGGTGAGCCTGAAAATGGTGACCAGATTCAAATATTTTCATTTAGCCGGGCTACCGAAACGCTTACCACGTTTACCGGTGCAAACCAGGGAACGCAGGGCAATGCGCTTTCTTGGGCACCCGATGGGGTGTATCTTGCCACGGGTGGGGAACCAGAAGGGCTTAATGAGTTTCAGATCTTTAAAGCGTTCCTATTTCCTTTACGTAATACGATTAGCAATAATGCGGTGCAAGCTGTTTCTCGATCCTCGCTGATTAAGGCAGGGGTGGGCATAAGTGGCTCGAGCATTGAAAACCTTATTACGGGAAATAACGTGTATAACAGTGCCGGATTTAACTATCAGTTTATTCCGAATGTGTTTGATGAGCGATTTGCGTCTATTCCAACGATAGCTCAGAATATAAGCATTAAACCTAATCCCTTTTTCTATATACCGTAACTATCAGGTGTACCCGTGCCAGGGCCCTTGCAAATCAGCCTGTAAATCGGTATTCTGGAGATATCTAATCTTTGAAATGTTTGGGGGCGTAACGGCTTCGACGTGTTATTGTGAGCGTTGAGAGCATGCCGAGCTTCGATTGAGTGTTCGTTAAATAATCGATCAAACAATAAGTGCAGAACAAACAGCACAACCAGTTCAAACTATGGTGGGCTTCGCCTAAAATAGTTTAGAACGGCTTATTAATTAGACGTGCCTGTCAGTTTGATTAATTCGTATTATAAAAGATGGGACTACCGAGTGAGGTTGAGCAGCCTGGTAGCTCGGAGCAGTATCACCATAGTTGCCGTATGTAGCGTGCACTGTCTTGGAGGTGTTACATACGTATATTCTGAGACTAAGCATGTAGTGCTTGCCGTTTTCCATAGTGCGGACATGGGTTCGACTCCCATCGCCTCCACCAGTCTACGCTTATCCGGGCCTTCCGGCTCGGCAAGCTACGTCTGGCTTCGCCTTTTTCTTTGGTAGCAAAGTTGAAAGCGTAGACTGTCCGACCGTAGTTCGAAGAACGTAGACGGACAAGACTATAAATTTAATCCATATTTTTTCGATTGATCCTCATGTATTACGTATATCTTATTCGTTCGATTAAATATCCTCAAACTATCTATGTTGGCTATACCACTGATATTGAAAAGCGCTTGAAAACGCATAATGCGGGGGGATCTATTCATACAAAGAAGGATAAGCCTTGGGAGATAGTTGTCAGTCTTTCGTTTAAAGATATGGATTGTGCAAAACAGTTGGAAAAATATCTCAAAACACAGTCGGGTAGAGCATTTATTAAAAAGAGGTTATTATGACATCATTGGATCGCATTCAAGATTGCATTAAGCTATATTCTCCTTTAATTCAGTTTATAGTTTTAGTTATATCGGCAGGTTGAATTTTATGGCAATATTTTTTCTTTGAACAAAAAAAAGCAGAATTGACTAAGGTTGCAGATGCTTACAAGCATCAATTGCAAGTAAGTTTTCTTAAGACTGAATTGAAAGCAAAACAGTTATACAGTGTATACCCGATTTTATTTGCAAAGTTTGTGTGTGCTGAAAAAGAAATATCGTATTTATTTGGATCATTGTTTGCAGAGAAAATTAATCCTTTGGGGGACTTGGATGAACGTGCTAAAAGATGTTCTGATGTTAAAGAGGATGGGAATGATTTTTTGAGGAAGAAATTGCTTTTTTTGTCAGCTAAAGTAAAGAAAATGGCATTGGATGTAGACAAGAAGTTAGATGATAATTTTGTTATGTGCCTCAGTAGCAAAGTTTATAATAATGCTAAACTTGAAGATAAAAAACATTTAGATGAAGTTAAAAATATGATGCAGACACTGGAACAGCAAATGCAAATTGAGCTTGAGGCAACAGAAACAAATTAGTTGCGTTCAAAGGTAAAGATTGATATTTGCATGTCCTTCCAATCAAAAGTTCGACCGTGCCTGTCCGGCCGAAGCTGAAAGCGAAGACGTAAACTTTAGTGAAGTAGAAAGTAGGTGCTCTTCTTCTTCTTCTTCTTCTTTTGTTGATTTCTTTATGGTTCCTTCGCTAGGGTTGACAGACTATTTACTATCTATATTCAGGAAAGGAACGTAATCATGAATGTTAAAGAACAGCTTATGCAGCAGGGCGTGAAGGTATTAAAAGTTGTATATCCCCTGTTGATTTTGGGTGTCATCTACGTGGGCATATTGCTTATTACGGGAATTTCGGTGATTTCAATGCTATTGAAGCATTCATAAAGGAGGTAGAATGTACACAAAAGAACAGCTTATTCATGAAGCGGTCAAAGTTCTCAAGATTTCCTATTATCTTATTATACTTCTTATGATTCACCTTGTGGTGAACCTTGGTCTTACATTTATGCCACAAAGGACCGTTACGAAAGATGCACAAGGTAAGATTATAAAAATTACGGAAACGTCGCGGATTGGCTGAATAGCGTATTGGCCGGCCATCATATCTTTGCTGACGAGCCCAAGAAATTCTTTATCATTCTTAAAGCGTTCTTGAAAAAAATTGAGCAAGATAAAATTGAATAGAAACTTTGGATACGCATTTTTATGTCATGAGTAAAATCGATGGCATCAGCTCCTTGAGTTTCTTCCAATCAAAAGTTCGACCGTGTCTGCCCCCCGACCGTGTGCGGCGAAGCATTCGCGAAGACGTAAGCTTTCTACTACGCTCTTCGAGCTTCGAAGAACAGGTTAGTGAAGGCTGGTCCTTCGTAGCTCCGTAAGGAGCGAAGTAGGGGCCAGTCTTCGCCAAGGCTTCGTATGGCTGTCGCCATTTTTCTATGGATGGTCAGAAATAAAAACAATTATTCAAACGTAACAACTCCACTTTCAAGATCATGCAATGCGCCGACTATTTTGATAGTTCCTTTTGTGAGTAATGTTTGAATTATATTACTTCCTTTTATAACGCGTGATATCATGTTGCGTACGTTTTGCATGGCGATATCTTTTGTTGTGTTATCATCATTGCAGTCTAATTGTTTACCGGGATTTTGTTTTTTAATCATTTCTACTGCGGGCTCAATGGCATGAGCCAATGATTGAAAATTCCCACTCAGGTTGCCCTCGCAGACCACTCTGATTGCGTTACAGTATGTATGACCCATAATAACGATTAGTTTTGATCCAGCATACTTGGTGGCATATTCTAAGCTTGCGAGCATATCATCATTTGTTATGTTTTCCGCTACTCGTAGGGTAAAAATATCTGCAATTTCTTGATCAAAAATGATCTCTGGGACGGATCGAGAATCCATACAAGCCAGAATTACTGCTTTAGGAAATTGGCCTTGGTTCTTTGCTTTTTTCGATAGGGTAAGCGACGATGAACGCTGTTTTTTATTATTGGAGTAAAAGCGCTTGTTACCATCTATCAGATCTTGTAGCACTTGATCTGGGGTCATCATGCGTTGTTGTTTTGCATCAAATAGACAGTGCGTTATATTTTTCCCATTTTTCATATCATATCCTCTATATTATTTTTATCAGATCATAGGTAACCGAGGGAATAGTAGTACTATGGAAAGAAGTACGCCTAAAACAAGAAGCTTTTGAGAATTTTCTACAACATATAAGAGCATATAGATATAGGCATTTGTGGTAAACCAATTGTGGGCATTTTCCGGTAATGGGGCACAGAAAAGAAGTGTACGATATAGTCAAACACATGGCGCTTTGAAAATTGACTTTCTTTTGCGAACGCCTACACTAATTTCCTAATGAAACGTGGTTATTCAACCCCTTTTTAAGTGGAGATCAGATGAAAAAATTACTTCTTCTTATTCTTATTCTCATACCGATGCAATCGTTTACTATGCCTAAAGGCACCAAAGGTGCATCAAAAAAATCTAATGGTTTGTCCCCAGAGCAAAAGGTGGCGATAAGGGAGTTGCGAGCGTTACCAGTAGAGGGCAATGGCGATGAGCGCTTCTTATTATCTGCAAATAAGCCTGGGGGTGAAAAGGCAGCAGAAGGTTCTTCGGAGAGGCTTTTGCGAATGATGGGGCGCATGGAGTTTGCCTTTTCAAAGTTCCAAACACAACAGGGTAATATGCAGCAGCAACTGGATGATATGCGAAATGATCAGAGGAAAACGAGGCGGATTCTTGAGGGGCTTATTCTTGCTTTGCATGATCCTGACGATGAAACTGGGTCTGATAAATCTGATTCCTAGTCACATGACGTTTTAAGCGGTACTGAATAATTTGCCTTTATTCTCCCTCATATACTATGCTTGGTCGCAAATCAAAGCAGAAAGAAAGGATATGAGTATGAGGGTTGATCCCTATCGGCAATCAGTCGTTGATCTTGAAAAAGCATTTAGTACCAATGAAAAAACAGGGCTTACCGAACAAGAAGCGCGTAAGCGTTTTGATGAGTATGGTCCCAATGAGTTGCCAGAAGGGCATCGAGATACATGGCTTTCTATCTTTATTCGCCAGTTTAAAAGCCCGCTTATTTATGTGCTCTTGATCTCCGCGGTGATCATTTTTTTTGTGGGCCCTCAAAAGCTTGATGCGTTTATTATCACCGGCATTCTTCTCTTTAACGCTATAATCGGTACCATTCAAGAGGGAAGAACCTCGAATATTGTGGCAAGCTTGCGCCATTTTATTACCACCAAATCAGTAGTGGTGCGTGATGGAAAGCACCATATTATTGATGATAAGGATCTGGTTCCTGGCGATCTTATTATTCTTAAAGAAGGTGAACGGGTGCCGGCAGATGCGCGCGTGATTGAGGTGGAGCGCCTAAAGATTGATGAATCAATGCTAACCGGTGAATCGAAACCGGTACACAAAACGGCAGATGCAATCGATCATCCTGCTGCTATTACCGATCAAAACAATATGGTATTCCGCGGTACGTATATCGTTGCTGGTTCAGGAAGGGCGATTGTGGTGGCCACGGGGCAGCAAACGGAAGTTGGCAAGCTGCATCAAACGATTGAGGAAATCGACACTGATATTCCTCTCAAGCGGGAGCTTACTCGCTTATCCTATTTTATCCTCATTTTTATTTTCGTTATTTGTCTCTTGCTTCTCGGTATCGGCTTGCTAACGGGGCGTCCTCTGCAAGAACTTCTGGTGATGCTGACGGCGCTTTTTATTTGTGTGATTCCCGAAGGGTTGCCGGTGGTGCTTACGCTGGTGCTGGTGACCGGTGCGTATCGTATGGCACGAAAGCAGGTGCTCATTAAAAATTTGCAAGGAGTGGAGGCCTTAGGGCGGACCGACGTGGTGGTGATCGATAAAACCGGAACGTTAACGCGCAATGAGATGGTGGTTACCACACTGTTTGCTGATGGGGAGGAGTGCGATGTAACGGGAGAAGGATATTTTATCAAAGGGGAGCTGCTTGCTGATGGCAAAAAGGTTTCTGTAGAGAATAATACGCCGCTCTCTCAGATTGGATTGGCTGCTGCACTGCTCAATAGTGCAGAGATATCGCACAACAAAAAAACG
>JAUUXD010000047.1 GCA_030588705.1 bacterium
CAAGAAGGAGTTGTGTCGTCAAAATCTGGCCGGAACCAGCAGCAAAATGCACAGGCGTCTGGCCAAGATCTGCTTGAGCTTCAATATTTGCATCGTGCTGAAGAAGGAGTTTGGCAGTCTCAATACGGTCGGAATGAATAGAATTATGCAGAGGGGTATGGCCATTATCGTCTTGAGCTTCAGTATTTGCACCGTGCTTAAGAAGGAGTTTGGTAGTGTCAATCTTTCCGAAATGAGCAGCACAATGCAGAGGGGTTGCGTTTAATTTTAAAAGTGTTTCAATTTGCAGAAATCCTTTTTCGAGGTATCTTTTAACAGTTTTAGAACTGCCGTATCGTATTATCTTTATGAGCGTGTCGGGTGTAATTTTAAAAATTTCTGCCATTATGCGGTGGTATACCTCCGGTGGTAGCTTTACGAAAGGGCGTGAAGCAGTTTCTACTATTTCACGCTTCTTTTCTTGGAAATATGTTTTTTTCGCGCTTGGAGCAGCCGCTGCCATTATATCTATTGGTGAGAAACCAGTTATTGGGTTTCGGTGAAAAATATCGGCCTTATTTTGTAATAGTAGTTCGATGATTTGTATTTGTTTATTTTCAGGGTCAAAAGAGGGGCTGTTGGTCGCCCTGTATAGTAAGGTTTCCCCTTTATCATTCTCTTGATTTATGTTCATGCCGATCGCTAAAAAAGTTTGTACTTTCCTGCTATCCAAGCGTTCGACAGCTCTATCCAAGGCTGTTTTGTCGGTTTGATCTTTTTCAGTTAATAAGTATAAAAGCGCTTGTTGTACCGCGACTTCTTGTGGGGTCTCATCCGTTTGCATGGCGCAATCCATGAGCACACGACTTTTTTTACGTAGGTCTTCCTGTTCCCCGTTGCGCTTACGTTTTCCTGCTTCCCCTGCCTCCATGCCGCACAGATTGGTGGCCAGAAGTATCGTGAAGGCAAGCGTGGCCAGTTTTGATATGATTGATGTATTCATGAATAACCTCCTATGAATTGTTTTCAGCATCAAGATAATCTTGCGGAGTTTTCCCCTTCTTATCTTTTATAGTCATATCTCCTCCTCGAGCTTGTAAGAATTCTATGAGAGGAGGGTGCTTTTTTAAGCAAGCCAAATGCAAAGGGGTTTTGCCACCGTAACTTCGAGCATTAACATTTGCGCCGCGATTAAGAAAGAGTGTAGCAGTGGGAACATGTCCGTAGTAAGCAGTATAATGCAGAGGGGTCAGGCCTGTTTTATCTTGAACATTAATATTTGCGCCGCGATCAAGAAAGAGTGTAGCAATGGGAACAAGTCCGTTTTGAGCAGCCCCATATAGAGGGGTCCTGCCTCCTTTATCTTGAGCACTAATATCTGCCCTACGACTAAGCAGGAGCAGAACAGTATAACCGTAGCCTTTGACAGCAGCAATATGTAGAGGGGTCTGGCCGCTTTTATCTTGAGCATTAACATCTGCCCCATGATCAAGCAGAAGTGTAGCATCACTAACACATCTCTGCCCTGCGGCAAGATCAATCGTAAGACTAGCGACAGCAAGATGCAGAGGGGTCTTGCCAAGATCGGTTTTAGCTTCAAGATTTGCACTACGCTCAAGCAGAAGCGTAGTAGCGCTAATGTCCGGGTGTCCTCCATGAACAGGACGAAGGTGTGCTATCCATTGGCGGGTTTGGCCGGTGATAGCAATATGTAGAGGGCTCATGCCACCTCTCAATGGATCATTAATTTTCATGAATTGGTTGTGGAGTAATCGGTCAATGGCTTCAGCGGAGCCGTATTGAATTGCGTTAAAGAGGTTCGGTGGTGTGTTCTCGAGGATATCCCTGCGCATAATAAGTTTCACGAGAGGTTTTGGTAGTCCCATTTTGCATCTTAAAATGGCTGCAATAGTGAACAATCCTTGTTGCCATTCCTTTTGTATGTATGTGGCTACATCTGAAGTAGAGCCTGCCACCCTATCAAATGCAGATAACCCGGTTTTGGTGCTTCGTCGGAAAATATTAGCACCATATTTCAATAAAAGTTTTGCGGCTTGAAAAGAATCTGGTTTTTCTAAGGACAATTCGATATCTAGTGCCGTGAAACCAATATCATTTTCTTGATTCACTTGGACTCCACTCCTTAGTAATAGTTCTCCAATAGTAGAGCTTCTTTTACGCTTTGAGCTCCAGTAATGAAGGGGAGATGGTGTACCGCGAACAGAAGCTCCAGCATTCAAAAGTGTTTTTACCACTTCAACGCTCCCTCTTTTCATTGCATAATGGAGGGGATTCCCATCCTCTGTGTAATGATCACAGGGGGGTGTATTTAGATGAATACCAGGCTGTGATGCGAGCAATATTGCTATCGCGGGAATTTTTCTTACAACGGATAGGGCTAAAGCGCTTTCCTTGTCTGAGTTAGTAGCATTGATGTTTGCGCCTGCTGCTAGAAGATATTTTATTCCTCTTGCATCTTTACGAATAACAGCTTGATGCAGAGGGGGTTGCCCATTTGAGTCGGGCTGTTCCAGTAAATCTTTAAGCATTGTTAGTTTAAAAGCGTGATCTTGTGGGGTTTCATCCGTTTGCATGGCGAAATCCACGAGCACACGACTTTTTTTACGTGGGTCTTCCTGTTCCCCGTCGCGTTTCCGTTTTCCTGCTTCATCTGCCTCCATGCCGCACAGATTGGTGGCCAGAAGTATCGTGAAGGCAAACGTGGCCAGTTTTGATATGATTGATGTATTCATGAATAACCTCCGTATGAATAAACTCTAACTTTCCATATGTCTCTATTGTAGCAGGGAATGAGGGGTTTGCCAAGCGGGTCGACGCCCTGAGAGGGGGCCTTTAGCTGGTCCTCGCCATGGTAGCCAAGAGCTTCCAGGCGCCTAGGAGCAGCATTGTACTCGCCAGAAGATGGCCACAGGTTAGTTGCGCTACTCGGCTGCCATTGAGTTGAGGAAAATAGTCTTGCAACTCTCGGGCTTTCCCGACCATCGCATCTTGATCATGATCAAAGGATGCCCGCCATTTCCATGGCCAATCGATGCTGCGTGTTGGGCGCTGGTCAGCATCCAAATGTTGCGTTGGTGCTGCCGAGGGGGGTTTCTCCATGGCGCCTACCAGTGCTGGTACTAGGAGGAGGCCGAGAAGTATTGATTTTAAGGGAGGAATGTTCATGCTGGATCCCATAGAGTTGTTTCGATTGTGTTGGATAAGGTCCCTATCATACCAGTAAAATAGGCTATTTCTAGCTTTTCTTTTACCTGAAAATAGGGTATATTCAGTGAACGTGCTGAACTAAAAGGACTGCCAAAAGGCGGTTTTTCATTGATTTCAAGGATAAGATTATGCCAGTACCAAAACGCAAGCGCTCGCGAGCGCGAAGGGATAAACGATTTGCCAATAAAGCGATGCAAATCAAATCCTTCACCAATTGCCTAAACTGTGACGAAGCGATCTCGACACACCAGGCTTGCCTGAACTGTGGTCATTATAAGGGACGTAAGATTATGACAACGAAGGCTGATCGTGCGGTTAAGCGCGCAGAAACGCGTCAAGCACAAGATGCTCGCAAAGCTGCAGCCGCTCCGCAAGAGCCAGCATCAGAACCAGCTAAATAAGTTTCGATACATTGCCACGAAACATTTTTAAGGGATGCCAATGATAGCGGTGGACATTATGGGAGGTGATAATGCTCCGCATGCCATCATAGAGGGTGCAGTTCGCGCTGCCCGTTGTGGTGTCCCTGTTTTATTGTGTGGCGTTCAAGAGGCTATCACAGTCGCGTTGCCTTCAGATTGGAAAGAGCTTCCCATTAGTTTTCAGTTTTGTGATGAACAGATTGCAATGGACGAGGAGCCGAGCAGGGCGGTACGCAAAAAGAAAAATTCCTCTCTCGTACGTGCTATGAAAGTGATGGTGGATGGAACAGCCGATGCTTTCTTTTCTGCCGGCAATTCGGGCGCGGTGCTTGTAGCTAGTGTGCTGTTTTCTGGAAGAGTAAAGGGAATTCATCGGCCAGCTGTGGGTGCTTTTTTGCCCACTAAATCAGATTCTTTTTTTTGTATAGATATCGGTGGCAACGTTGATTGCAAGCCGGAACATCTGTATCAGTTTGCTCTTATGGGGCATGCATATGTACAGCTTGCCAAGCACATTGCAGCACCGCGTATTGCGCTGCTTTCAAATGGACATGAGCCATTTAAAGGATCAGATGCGGTCAAGAAAACCTATCAACTATTAACTGAATCACCAGTTGCCTTTGTTGGTAATATTGAGGCGCGAGAGCTTGGCAAAGATGATTTGCTGGATGTGCTGGTTTGTGACGGATTTGCTGGCAATGTGCTTCTAAAATCTATTCAGGGAACCGCGAGCACGTTGTTTTCGTGGATAAAGGATGCGGCTGATCGTTCATGGTGGTGCAAAACATTGCTTTGGCTCAATAGAGGAATGTTTAAAACAATCAAAAATCGTCTTGATTATGCGGCAACGGGTGGCGCGCTCTTATTGGGAGTGAATCATCCGGTTATTCTAGCGCATGGGTGTTCTGATGCGCGGGCGGTGGAGAATGGGATTCTGTTTGCGTATCGGGTGAGGAAAGAAAGAAGAGTACAGAAGTTTAATGAAAAGTTGTTGGCATTGATGCAAGATAATCTATCTATATTGGTGGACGTGGCGAGGAAAAATCAGGGATCTCAACCCCAGACCCCATCGTAGACCCACGGGTATTTTTATAGTAGAATGAACAACCGTTTTATTGAGCACCGTTTTTTTAATGGATTCCAGTATGAATATGTATGTTTCCAATCTGTCTCATTCGGTCACCGAGCAAGAGCTAAAAGAACTGTTTACCCCCTATGGCATGGTGGAGTCGGTGTATGTGATTAAAGATAAGCATACGGGCATGCCAAAGGGTGCTGCGTATGTGATGATGCCATCTGATGTGGAAGCTGAGCAGGCGATAGCAGGATTAGATGGAACAGAGCATGATGGCCAAACAGTTCACGTGGCTCGTGCCGATTCAGCAGATTTTCCTACCGGCGATTATTGGTAACAGATAACGATAAGGTACAGTATGTCACTACAGAATGAGTTGAAAGCGTTTTTTTATTTTTTCCCTCGTCTCATCAGAGATCTTTGGGAGCATGAACGAAACATTGCACGAAATTATGCAAACATGTTAGCGATTATTTTCTTGCTAATGCTTGGGGGTGCGGGAGCCTATTTTGGGTATCGATGGTATGCCGCTTCTCGTGAACAAAATAGTCAATTGGCCTTGGCAGAACATGTTCAGGAGTTGCAAAAAGTGGTAGCAGGATCAAAAGATTTGATGTCGACTCAGCTAGCACAGCTCGACGCTTCTCTTTCGTTTGACTACCGCCGCCATAAAAGTAGCGCAACGGCTCCTCTATTTCTTCTGATGCAGGCAGATGTGCAGATAAAGCAGGATAGGCATGTGGAAGCCATTAGTACGCTACAACAAGTAATGAATGCGTTACCATCAACCTCCCCGCTCCGTTTTTTGATTAAAACAAAACGAGCATTACTGCAGATTGATAGTAAAGATGATGTAACGCAGCAAGCAGGGCTTCAAGAGCTTATGCAGTTGGCACGAGACAAGGAGAACAAGCAAAGTGATCTCGCCCTATTCTATTTGGGACGATATTATTGGGCGCACGATAAACTGGATGATGCAAAAACTGCTTGGCAAGAGTTGCTCAACACTCCTGCATACACGCAATCATTTCCATCGCCATGGGTGTATGAAGCGCAAGAAGCGCTTACGCAGATGAGCCTGTAAGGTGCATGCATGAAGGATAGAATCAACGGTCCAGTCCGCGTTCGCTTTGCCCCATCGCCTACCGGGCATCTTCATATTGGTAGTTTACGAACAGCACTGTTTAATTATCTCTTTGCGCGTCACTATAAGGGTGAATTTCTTCTGCGCATTGAAGATACTGATCGAGAGCGATCAAAGGCTGAATACACCGATTCCATTCTAGCGTCACTCTCATGGGTGGATATTCAAGCAGACAAGCCGATGGTAATTCAATCCGATCAGATAAGGCGTCACCAAGAAGTTTTTGAGAAATTAGTTGCTGAGGGTAAAGCGTATAAATGCTACTGTACGCAGGATGATCTAAAAAAGCGTGCGGGAGATGAGCTGTTTTTTAAATATGATGGTGCATGCCGATCACGTGATGATCAGCCCGATATGCCGTACGTTATTCGGTTCAAGCTTCCAGATTTTCAAGAAATTTCATTTGATGATCTGATTCGGGGAGACGTAACCATCCCACGTGATCAGCTGGATGATTTTATTATTGTCCGTTCTGATGGTAACCCCATGTATAACTTTGTGGTGGTGGTTGATGACGCTGATATGCGGATCACGCAGGTTATTCGTGGTGAAGATCATATTTCCAATACCCCCAAACAAATTCTTTTATATCAGGCGTGTGGGTATACGGTTCCTCAGTTTGCACACATCCCCCTTATTTTGGGTCCAAGTGGTA
>JAUUXD010000040.1 GCA_030588705.1 bacterium
GTGCCGAGAGCCGGACTCGAACCGGCACGGTGTGTAACCACCACAGGCTCCTGACGCCTGCGCGTCTACCAATTTCGCCACCTCGGCAATTTAAAAGTCGCTCATTTTTTTTCCCGACAAGAAATGGAAATGCAGATGAAAGACCGACTGCCCCACTTCTGATCCCGTATTAGCAATCAAACGGAATGAACCTGTTCCCGATAATTTTTTGCCCAGCTCTTTGGCCATCAACAAAAGTTTGCCTGCCAATGCCTCATCCCCCTGCTCAAGCCCTTTAATATCGGCAATGTGCTTTTTGGAGATAATCAAATAGTGAATTGGCGCCTTGGGTGCCGCATCCTGAATCACCAGAAGCTCATCCGTTTCATCAACAATCGTTGCCGGAATCTTCTTATCAATAATTTTACAAAAGATACAATCTACGTTCATTTCACATCACCTTCAAAGAGGGTTGGTGTTCATTGGAAAAAATGGCCCCTACTTTTACCCCAGCTGCACAAATTAGCGCTGGGGGACCCTACTTCGCAACAGTAGTAAAGGGCCGCGCCAGACGAAGCTTGCCGAGCCGGAAGGCCCGGATAAGCGTAGCCTGGTGCCGAGAGTCGGACTCGAACCGACAAGGTGTTACCACCGCGAGATTTTGAGTCTCGTGCGTCTACCAATTCCGCCATCCCGGCCTACGTATATTTCCAAGGAACTAAGCCATAAAAGCCTATCGAAAAAGGAATGCGGCGTCAAACTAGAGATAAAAAAAGGGCCCGAATTTTTCGGGCCCTTTTAATCTTATAGCAGCCTTAAGCGACAGCAGATTGCTTGAGCTGCTCTTTATGTTTTTCAATGGTCACAAAATCAATAAATTTCGATCGCTTTGCTGGATCATCAAACCACCAGCGCAGAACGCCCGGCTCAATGGTAAATTTTCGTTCAAATATTCCGCCAGGAAGCTCATTGATACACACATGATAGTTCGCATAGGCACCGGTATTCGGTGCAAGATTTATTGGTTTCTCAACGTGCGTTGCAATCAATACAATCAAGCCGTTGAGCGGTGCAATCTCTTTACCGAATTCGTAAATACGATCGGCCGATTCTGCGTCCACTGTTCCTTTAAACGGCTCATCAAGAAGGAGAAGGCCCTTAAAGCCCGGCTTGTTGTTCTGGAATACATACTGTCTGATTGCATCGATACGTAGCTTTTCAGCCATAAACGTTGATAGTTCGTGCTCAATACTTTCCTGAGGATGAATACATGAACACACCCCATCAAATAACGACATCTGTGCTTTTTTTGCCGGGACAATACCCCAAGACTGTGCCAACAATACACAGCAACCAAGCGTTTTCAAAAATACAGACTTACCGCCCCCATTGGGCCCGGTAATAATAATCTTATTCGGATGCGCCCCGCCACCAAGCGTAATCGTGTTGGCAACTGGCTGTTTTACCATAGGCAACCATGCCTGATCAAGCTTGATTATTGCCTGCACATCAGGAACAAATTCAACAAACGTGAACGGTGTATCGCTATGTTGATACGCCTTGATGTTGGATGCCATCGCATAGGCCGCATCGAGCTCACCAATACCCTGCAGCAACGGCGCCAGCTCATCTTTTACCTTTCCAAACATTTGATGAGCAAGGAGCACATTACCACGTGCATAGATATGGGATTTTGCCTTTGATAACGTAAAGGTGCTTTCTTTCAGCACCTCAAAAAGTTTTTTCAGATCTTCCGATGGATGCCCTATTACTTCATGCATATGCTCTGCAGTACACGACGCACGAAATACCTCATGATCACATACCATGCCAGCAAGTTTCTGCATCGCATTCATCTCACGGGCCATATGAATCGTATGGATATGAAGCTCCTTCATCGTGGACACGTAATGCTTAGCCTTACCAACGGTTGATTTAAGCATTTCATACATAGTCACGAAACGATAATAGGTATACCCAGCAGTTATACCTGCTGCAACAGCCTTATGAACCCCCGTTCCAAGCGATGATGAACAGCCCGGATGAACGTCCTGATCTTGTCTCCAGCTACCATTTTCATCAATCTTCGTGGCAATCTTTTTACAGAGGCTGTTTCCACAACAGCAATTGGTTGCTGACCAACCGGCAGCTCTGTGTACCGCTCGCCCTGGCCCTCCTAACCCAACACCAGATCTAGCTTTATAGTTCAGCTGCAAGATCTTATACAAATCACCCGCAGAACCATAGCGCATCAAATGCGTAAATGCCTGACGCGTTGCGGTATCGCGATTATACGCTTTCCCTGCTTCCGTCTGTCTCGGATCAAAAGAACGATACGGCTGCGTCAAACCAGTTTTAAAAGATTTCCACGGATTCCAAAGATCGCTGCCAGTTTCATCAGTCCCATTTCCTAGACCAAATGTTATATACGCAACACCATCTTCCATAACTCCTTGCAAGCCAAGATAAAACAGTAACTCAAACGCTATTCTACCCATACTCAATAAAGAAGCCGCTTCCAAATATCGTCTATTATTGTTGATGCCTTTGCCAAGTAACCAATTATTGGACAACATCGAGTAGTAAAAACCTTTTGATCTATGAAAAAGGCTTCCCGTATTTTCCCGCTGCGATTCATCCCAGTAGGCAAGAATGCCACCATTTTCTTCTTTTTCAGCCTCGTTAATCCGTCGTAGCTGTTTGCCCACCTCATCATACAGCTTGGGATCATCAATAAGGGCTTGCACCTGCTTTTGGCGCATACCAATAAGCTTCGTATCGTCAGTTGGCTGCTGTAAAGTTTGTCTGAGAACCTCACGACCAAAGCTCGTCTCCGCCTTATCACTAAGAACCTTCACCAACGCATCTCCCTGTAACTCAAGCCATGCGTTTGCGTCTATAATAATTTTTTTATTCTGCATGCATGCTAGTGGACCCACCGCAGCAGCGGTAAACGCTGCCTTGGATTGATCACCCGTTGACTGCTGCAATAGCTGCTCGACAAAACGTACATATTGTCGTTGTTGATTCTTATTAAGCGCCACAGCCTTATTAGGAGCCACGGCCACAAGAATAGGCTGCACACCGATCAACGCAGCTAAACCTATAAAAAGGAGCCTATGGGTAGATAATCGAGAAAATAGCTTTTTTCGTAAAAACATCCAGACCTCCCTCATCACCTCTAAATATATATCTTATATTTCTAACCTTAATATCCCCCAGTATACCCTATTTGAATGATTTTGCATCACCCTCCCTATCGCCAGTGCCTCACCCATTAAAAGGCACTCGACATCGTGAAAATAGGCCCATAGACGGCAAATATCAGGAGAGCCACCAGGAGGCCCAAGAAAATCATCACGGTAGGCTGCAAAAGCATCGTAAGCCAGGAAAGCTGCTGAGAAACTCGCTCATAGTAGGTATGCCCCACCCGGACAAGCAGCATGGAACGGCGCCCCGATTCTTGCCCCACCTCAATAATGGCGATCACATCAGGAGCCCACACGCCCCCCCTGTCCGCCGTAGCTCGTAGAGCGAAGGAGGATTGCTGCCGAATCATCGCATCACTCAGAGAGCTACCAGCCACTATCTGGTTTTCCAACGCAGCCAACTGCTCTTGAAATAGCTGATTACGCACCGACTCTCGCACCACACCAAGCGCCTCTCTGAGCGGCATCCCTCCCTGCAAAAGCACCGAGAGTGCCTGCATCGTGTACCCTAAAAATCGTTGCTGCATAATAGGGCCAATGAGCGGCAGATGAAGCAATAGAGTATCAAGTATCCGTCTCCCCCGTGCTCGGCGGGTCAACCGCCACCCTAGAATACTCAGCAAACCGCCGGCCAATACCATAATCCCCATCCACGGACTGCGCATAAACTCACTGACCGCCAAAATATGCTTAGTAAGTGGCGGGATTTCCTGCTGCATAGAAGCGAAAATATCGATAAAACGAGGCATGATCAGCACAAAGATCATCATCATGATTGCCAAGAAAAAGATAAGGGTAATCACTGGTAAGAATAATGCGGAACGCACCCTGCTATAAAAATCCTGCGAGGCCGCCATATGACCACTAATCGCCTCAAGAGCCTCTGTCATCCTTCCCGATTCCTCTCCGGCCCGAATAAGCTGTATGGTGATGGAATCAACCACCTGCGGATACGCAGTAAACGCCCCACTCAATGATACGCCCTCTTGCACCTGCACGGCAATGGCATGCACCATCTCTTGAAATGGAGGATGATTAAGCTGATCCCCCACAATACCGAGCGCATCTGACAGCAAAACACCAGAATCGATCAACACCGAAAGCTGACGAAAAAACTGAAGTTTATCGCGCATCCGTATGGTTTTTTTCATCCATTGCCGCTGGGGTTTATGCGTGAGCAACGCAATTTCACGCGTCATGAGTAATGCATCAAGATGCTCCACGCTCCGAGCAAATAACAGCCCCTTTTTATGACCACCCACAATATCCACCCCGTGCCATCGATAATACGGCATACCTCCCCCTCTAAAATAATCGCATTTGACGCTCAATCCCCAACAAGCCAAGCAGCTCATTAAATGAAAGCTGCGTATCGATGCGCACACGTTTTAATCTGCTGGTTGCTCCCGAGAGAATCGTGCAGGCAGATACAGGAAGTTTCAGCGCTTTTGCAAGCAACCCTAGCAACTCCCTATTTGCCTTCCCTTTTTCCGGGGGAGATTTTAGATAACATTTGAGCCGATCATCAGCTTCGAGCTTCCACATCACCCGTCCTGATGAGGGAATTACTTTTACCTCAATTACTAATTTCATACGATTCCTTTCAGTGCATACCGCAAAGCGTATCCGGTCGATGAAAAAGAAACAAATGATATTGAAAATGAAGCGTTCAACGGCCTTAAAGCCGTTGAATCGCGCGAAATTCTTCGAAGCCAAACCCTACTTCGCTGAAGCTTCGAAGGGTTCTACTCGCCATTCATGCCTATGCTGAAAAGCACAGGGTATTTTGGCGTAGTAGAATAGGATGAAACTCTCTTATATTGGGCTTGCCTAACCGTATAAATATCTTTATCCTGTTGGTTATTGCTTGACATGGAGAGATGGCTGAGTGGTCTAAAGCGCTTGCCTGCTAAGCAAGAGTCTCGAAAGGGGCACGAGGGTTCGAATCCCTCTCTCTCCACCAGTCTACGCTTATCCGGGCCTTCCGGCTCGGCAAGCTTCGTCTGGCTGGCGCCTTTACTTTGATAGCAAAATTAAAAGCGTAGACTGTCCGAAGAAGCCGTAGGCGAAGACGGACAAGCCCTTTGAAAAAATCATGCGCCCGTAGCTCAACTGGATAGAGCGTTAGACTACGGATCTGAAGGTTGGGGGTTCGAGTCCTCCCGGGCGCACCACGTCTTCGCTTGTCCGGGTCTTCCGACTCGGCAAGCTACGCCGGGCTGACGCCAGTCTTTTACCCAGTTCCACGAATTTTGCTAGGGACACCATTTCGCTCCTATTGGGAACAGCACCATGAAACCGAAACTAAACAAACACATCTCCCCTGATGATTTTATTTCTCACTATTGGTTAAAGCGTGAGTTACTCAATTTCTGCCGAAAGCGAAGTATCCCTCAACAGGGATCCAAACAGGAACTTACTAAGCGAATAGAACAGTTCTTAATAACAGGCACAATAAAAACGACACACAAAGCTCCTCAAAAATCTTCTGGGTTCGATCTCAACCACCTAACGAGGAATACACGAATTACACATGATATGAAACTAGGCACCCATTTACGGGTATTTTTCATGAAAGAAATCGGGCCACAATTTCATTTCAATAAAACGATCCGTGAGTTTATCAAGCACCAGCAAGGCAAGACCTTGGGAGACGCCATCGCCGCATGGTATCAAAACGCGAAAAAGCCTAAAAAATTAACCTCTATAGAGCCGCAGTTTGAATACAATCGACATATACGAGATTATTTTAAAAAACATCCGGGAACCAAACTGAGTGATGCCATTCTCGAATGGAAAAAAAACAAAAAAATGAAACGATAGCGTCAAAAGATTTGATGAACTCACGTCCACTTCTGGGATGAAAAATAAAAAAATATTTTTTGCTTGACTCATCATATACCTCGGGCGTACAGTGGTCGTCACCCTAAAAGGTATGTCTTTCACCTTCGAACATATCAACATCAAAAACCGCGTTAAATACGGACTTTCCCGATAGGGGAGTGTTGTCTAAAAATGAAATCTTTCACACAAAAAAGGAGCAAGCCATGGCACCATTATCCAAGGATCACCTCACCGAGCAAATCGACCGATATTTGAACAAGACCGATTGGAAAGTGAACGAAAATAGCAACCAAAGTTATTCGCTCCAAGGACTCAACAACTATATCTCATCGGCAGCATCCAAAGCATATTGGCTTGAGAAACTGTACACACCAGAAATTAGCGATGCGGTGAGGCAAGGGGATTTTCATATTCATGATATGCAGAGCCTTTCCTCCTACTGCGTGGGCTGGGATCTGCAAGACATTCTTAAAAGCGGCTTTCAAGGGGGGCTCGATAAAATTGAATCAAAGCCAGCCAAACATTTTGGCACTGCACTGGGCCAGCTCGTTAACCTTTTTTATACCTTGCAAGGCGAATCGGCCGGTGCACAAGCAGTCTCCAATCTCGATACACTTCTCGCACCCTTCATTCGGTACGATAACCTCACGTATAAGCAAGTCCGACAAAGTCTCCAAGAGTTTCTATTCAACATGAACGTGCCCACACGTGTTGGATTTCAAACACCATTCACGAATGTAACACTCGATCTCCTTCCCCCTTCCACGCTTGCCAAGGAACCAGTTATTATTGGCGGCGTACCACAAAAAGAAACCTACAGTGAGTTCCAACATGAGATGAACATCTTCAATCAAGCATTCTCAGAAGTGCTTGCCGAAGGTGATGCAAAAGGACGCGTGTTTACCTTCCCAATCCCTACGTACAACATCACCAAAGATTTTGATTGGGATAATCCCAATCTTGAAGGATTGTGGAAGATGACCGCCAAATACGGCATTCCCTACTTTTCAAACTTCATCAACTCCGATATGAATCCAGAAGACGCGCGCAGTATGTGTTGCCGCTTGCGTCTTGATAATCGTGTACTCCAAAAACGAGGCGGTGGGCTCTTTGGCGCCAACCCACTCACCGGATCGATTGGCGTGGTTACCATCAACCTGCCACGCATCGGCTATATCGCCGACACTAAACAAAAGTTCTACAAACGATTATCCCATTTCATGGATCTGGCAAAAGAAAGCTTGGAACAAAAACGAAAATACATCGAACGGTTCACCGAAGAAGGATTATATCCCTATTCAAAATTTTATCTGCGTGTCGTAAAAAAACGGTTTGATCATTATTGGTCCAACCATTTTTCAACCATCGGCTTAATTGGTATGAATGAGGCATGCTTAAATCTGCTTGGCACACCGATCACCAGCACGGAAGGCAAACTGTTTGCACAGGATGTGCTCGATTTTATGCGCGATCGTATGCAACAGTATCAGGACGAAACAGGCAATCTGTACAACCTAGAAGCCACGCCCGCAGAAGGGACGAGCTATCGGCTTGCTAAAAAGGATAAGGAACAGTTTCCTGATATTATCGTTGCCAATGAATCGCAATACCAAGAAGGAACACAAGCACCCTTCTACACCAATTCAAGCCATCTTTCGGTGGATTACACACGGGATATTTTTGAACTCCTTGATCATCAAGATTCGCTACAAACAAAATATACCGGCGGCACCGTGGTCCATCTCTTTCTTGGCGAAGCAGTGCG
>JAUUXD010000010.1 GCA_030588705.1 bacterium
TGCACCCGCTTGAAGTGTGTTGAGCGTTCCATGCCCCCATCGATTATGACACCAGTATTTTCTGCCAGAGAAGTTAAAATACCCATCACATTGCCCCATCTTATTGGGATCCAGAAGTTCGCTTTCAAGTGCTGCGCTCACGGTGATCAGTTTAAAAATAGAACCGGGAGGATACGGATTGAATGCTCGATTAAGAAAAGGATTATTGGTCTGCAGATGTTGCCAGCTACGGTGAGAGATTGGGTTTAAAAAAAATGTTGGATCAAATGACGGGCGCGATACAATCGCCTGGAGAGCTCCTGATTCCGGATCCATAATCAGTAGGGCGCCACTATACTGCATGGGAAAAACTTCTTCTGCTATATGTTGCAGATCAAGATCGAGGGTGGTGTGTATATCCCGGCCAATAGTTGCTTCCTGTAATTCCTTAATGTTGATACTTTTGCCGAATGAATTTATCGTTTTTTCCATGGTGCCATCTTGTCCTTTTAACATAGCGTCACACATTTTCTCTATCCCTGTTTGTCCATAAAGCGGTACAGAGGATGTTCTGCCTAAGTAGCCAAGAATATGGCTTGCGTAGGGGCCGTATGGGTAATGCCGTTGAAAGTCGCTCACGAGGCTGAGGTTGCTGTTCTCGGGAAACAGTTCCTTCAGTTGGCTGAGCTGCTCGTGGCTGATGTCGTGCGCAATCAGGAACTGCTGACACTGTTTTTCGGTAGAGCTTATTTTTGTGTAGAGATTCGGATCGCTGATCATAGGATTACCCACAATCTCTTCGATCTGATTGAGCATACGGTGCTGTTCCTCTGTGAGCGTGTGATTGCCGGTTCCATTCCAGCAGAGGTTGGTGACGGGTCGATTGGTGACAAGAAGATTACCCTTGCAATCGAGGATGTTGCCCCGTGGCGATCGGGTGGTTTCGGTACGCAGAAAGTTTTTTTGTCCTTGCGTTAGGTAATGATGGGAGCGGGTAATTTGTAGGTAAAAGAGGCGTGCAAGGATTAAGAAAATCACCATGATGAAGGTGATGATAATACGATTGATGCGAAAGTGGAGTGGTTGTAGGTGATACATTAGGATCGTTGTTTTTTGATCATGGCGGTTATGGGGTGAATCTCATTGCACATTTTGGCAAGGTCTTCCAAGGAAACGTGCGTATACTTTTCAGTACTTGAAACGGTGGCATGGCCAAGTAGTTCTTGAACTATGCGTAAATCGGTTCCCTGATTTAACAGGTGCGTAGCAAAGGAGTGCCGTATTTTGTGCGGAGTGATATGTTTATCGACTTTCAACACTTTGCGAAACATTTCAAATATTCGCTGGATTGTTCGGGTGGTAAATGGTTTATTACGTTGATTTACAAACAAGGTTTCTTCGTGGCTGGTCATGGGGAGCCGTTCCTTGCTGATATACTCTTTCACTTTCTTTTTTGCTTTGTCGCCAAAGAGAACGATACGCTCTTTATCTCCCTTTCCTCGGATGCGCACCGTTTTATTGTCCATATCAATATCTTGGAACCGAATGCTCACCAGTTCAGCGCAGCGAATGCCGGTTGCATAAAGTAGTTCAAATATTGCCTTATCCCGGATGGGCGATTTACTTGGAAGTTCGTGATCGGGGACATTATCAAGAACGTGAAAGATTTCATCTACGCTTAAATAGATAGGGAGCTTTTTATCGATGCGTGGTCGTTTAAGTGATAGGTGCAAGGTGATTCCTCTTTTTTTCAAGAAGGCGCTGAAGGAACTAAAGCAGGAATATTTGCGGGCAATCGTTTGTTTATTGATCTTTTTGTAGTAGAGGCTCACGAGATAGCGCTCAAGAACCTGTTTGATCTCAAGATGTTTTTGATCATCTAGGGAAAGTTGATCGTGCCAAAAAAGTATGAAATGGCGCAGGTCGCTTCCATAGGCGCGGAGGGTATGTTTTGACAGATTTCGTTCGGTGCCCAGATATTTTAGGAATGCGGAACTGTGCTCTTCAAATTCTTGAATGGTCATCAACATCTCCAAGGCAGCACGGTGTGGGTTATGAAAACTATGGGAGTAGTATACCACAGTTGATTGAAGAGGGGAGGAGTTTTATACGCTGCTCTCTTGCGTGAGATTATATTCCTTGCATCGCCGGTTGACTGACGAGCGGTTTACCCCAAGAAATGCGGCAATTTTGTTTTGGTTTTTGAACTTGTTCCAAAGAAGAGTCATTATTTTTTGATCTTTCAACGCTTTTTTGCCTAAGCGTGCAGCTTCAACCAACTCGGGATCTGAAACTTCATAGGCAGGATCAAATTGTGCTTCATCATAGATCTCATTTTGTTTTGATTTTTGAATGAGGATCTGCTGGATTTTTGTTTTTAATTCAAGCAAGCTAGCCGGGCGTTGGTGTGCTAGGCGCATTTTATCTCGCGGAGAGAGAGAAAGGATATTTTTCAAAGATTGATCGGCTACTGCTTGTTCGCTAAATCCCTCTGCCAGTGTTGAGAGTTCCTCTTTTGGCAGGGTCATCAAAGAAGGCATTTCAAGCGTGGTATGTTTGAGCTCTTCAAATAAGGTTCGGGAGAATTTTTCATCTTGCACGAGGGTGGTTAAATGCTGATTGGTAGAGCATATAATGCGGACACTACTTGGTATCTTATGATCACTTTTAAAGATCTTAAAGAAGCCATATCGAAGATATTCTGCCAACTGTTCCTGAGTCTCCAAGGAAAGATAATGGATATTTTTGATAAAGATCGTGCCGATGGAATCGAGCCGTTCTAAAAGAGGGGGCTTACTATCTTTATCCATCTGGAAGATCGCATTGATGCCAAATAGTTTGACGGCTGCCTCAAAATTCTTTTCTGGACCAGCAAGATCAATTACGTGTAATGATTCACGGAGGCTAATATGGTGCAAGATTTCAACGGTTGGCACCAGATCTTTTTCAGGCATATTGAGGAGCGTTGCCTTTTTGCTGAGAGCGGTTTTGAGTAGCTTGATTTTGAAGTTGAGCAATGTTTCACCAGAGCCCGGAATGAGCTGATTGATCAGCTTGCCCGGTTTAGTGGTTTCCAGATAGAGCAAATAATCCCACTCGGATGGGTCTTTCAGTATGTCCATCTGCTTTTTAATCACGTCAGAAACTTCTGGATAGTAGACGCAGATAATCACATTGTTTTGCTCAAGACTTGGTACACCCGATAATACCAGCTTAGTCCCCTCTGCATCCTGCGTATACGCTGTTTGGGGCGATTTATATTCATCAACTTGCAAGGCTAATTTTTTAAGGGCCTTAGTTATTGGATGGCCATCTTGTAGATTTGGGTTGATGGGAATGAGTTCTTTTGCGGTTTGGTTGGCAAACGTAAAGCGACGGCTCTTATAGAAGATAATGCCTATTTTTTTATGATTTTTTGCTCGCATGAACGATCGAATACTTTCTTTGTATTGGTGGATTTCTTGATGTTTTTGATAGAGTTCTTCTTTTAGATCCTTCTGTTGACGAATAATCTCTTCCAAATTTTTGTTTTGCATGAGATGGATAATATTGCCGAGATATTGGGAGAAAATAAGCATTTCATCGTACTCGGTGTTATTGTAGAGCTCGTCAAATCGGGCATGCCGATCGATAACGATGTAAGAAATGAGGGTGTTATTTTCATAAACTGGCAGGAATATATCTGCTTGAATACTATCCAAAAAGGTGAGGGCGGCACTTGTTTTATCGGTTCCTTCATGGAAATCACTGAATGCAAGTTCATCATATACCAGGACCCTTGATTTTTTGATGAATTGGCACATTGATTTTTGGTGTGTCCCCATGAATAGCTCAACGCGTGTGGAGATCGTTTCGTTTGATTCACTCATCTGCTGTGCTGCACGGGCCGGATTGCTGGATCGAATATAAAGCTGCACTCGATTGAACTGAATGCCAAACGCTTCCTTGAAAAACACTTGCGTAATATGGCCGAGCTCTCGCAAACTTGAAACATGGCTAAATTGATCCAGAATGACTTTAAAATTCTCCATGAAGTGGATGTTTACCTTCGATTGTACTTCCTTGGTGAGATTCAAAAAGCGCAAACCGAGCATTCGAAAAGAGCAGTAGAGAACAGCGCCAGTAATGAGTATGTTCGAGAGACCTACGAGGGTATATTGAGTGTTTCGCCATGCAGAAGAGAAGGCAAAGGGGAAAACTTGCAGAAAATCAGACAACCAGAAGGGGATAATGATTCCGGCAATGAGTATGAGAAGTTGTTTATGCAGCACTCGTGGTAGAGATTTTTGGTATAGCTTCCAGGTGGTGATGAATAAACTTGTTAGAATTAACGGTAACATGGCAAAGAGAATCGAAATTCTCTCTAATGTAAATTCAAAGGGGTATTTGTCTGCGGTTCGTAAACAATCGAAATGAACTATGGAGATTAGCAGAAAGCTTAGTGTAAATATGGCACTAATAGTGCAGAATATTTTATTGCGTACGGAAAATTTAAATCGATGAGTTGACATATTCTCAAGAAGTAACGCCAATGATTGATATTGGACTACCGTAAATGCCCATGACATCCTTACCATAAATACTATAAATCTCGATTCGATGCTTCCCAAAAACAATTGGTAAAATAGTGTCAATACCCATGCCATATCTTGCATGATCGATCCGCTTAACATTCCAAAGATAAGATAGTGTGGAAGTCGGGAAAAAGTGGTTTTTTTCGGGAACAGTTGAAACAGAATAAAAAGCTTAACTACAATAGATGTTGTAAAAATTGTTAAGAGAAAAGCAGGATGCTCGAGTATGTATTGCAGCTGTGTAAAGAAGGATTCGAAAGCTATCATAATTATTTGATCTTTAGGGGTTGAGCGGGTATACTAATCACAGTTTTTTACTTATATTACACCATTTAATTCAAGAGGATTCACATGAATATGCTTCATCGTCTTCGTTATACACTACTCGCTTCTTCGCTTCTTACTCTTGTATTGATTGTCTTTAATTCCGATCTACCTCCTATGTCCTAGATTATATAGCCTATAATCTACCACAATTAAGCCTTTAGAACAACCGATTATTAGGGCTTTGTGAGAGGTTTTTCTATATGAAAGAATCGAGTCATAAAACGCGAAAGCGGATAAGTAACATTATCCGCTTTTTGCGTACTGAGACCCGGCACATGGAGAGGCCGGCGGCAACCAAAATTGTCGAGAAATACGGGCAAAGTCCCTACCTCATTCTGATCAGCTGTCTGCTGAGCCTCCGAACCCGCGACACTGTTTCATATCCCGCATCAGTACGCCTTTTTGCACGAGCCAAGACTCCGCGAGCTATGCTCAAATTATCCCCTAAAACTATCGAAAAATTGATTTATCCGGTGGGCTTCTATCGCACTAAAGCTCGATCGATTCTTTCGATTAGTGAGGATATTTTAAATCGTTTTAAGGGAAAAGTTCCTCAAAGTAAGGAGGATCTGCTTTCTTTCAAGGGGGTGGGGCTCAAAACGGCCAATTTGGTGCTCTCCGAGGCATTTGGGATCCCGGCCATCTGTGTGGATACCCATGTTCATCGTATTTCCAACCAGATAGGGCTTGTCAAAACGAAGACTCCTGAGCAGACAGAAAAGAAGCTGATGGAGTTGTTGCCCAAGCGGTATTGGAGTGAGTTTAATTCGCTGCTGGTTATGTGGGGACAGAACAAGGGGCCAATTGCTCCTCTTCGGAGCATTTGGCAGGGTAAGCCCTAACCTTTTGGGGGCAATCTTAATTTCTACGGATTTTAGTCCTAATATTCCATGTTATACGCCCCTGCGCGGGAGGCGCAAATATATTACTTGCCCAATACCTTTAGGCGTTGCCGGCATGAGGCAAGAGAGATGAAGATAAAAAAGTAATGATGCCTAAATAGGTTATTGCTGCCTGCATATAAGGCTACCGATTCGCCTCCTGCGCCTTACGTAAGAGATCATCATACGTAAGGCCATGTTCCTGCTTGCCATCACGATAACGAAGCGTGATGGTATTGCCTTCCACCTCTTTGGCACCCACGACAAGCATCCAGGGGGTTTGCTGAAGTTGGGCGTTTTTTATTTTTCCCGAAATAGGATCAGACGATTCATCAACGACAACGCGAAATCCAGCATCCTTCAGTTTCTTGGCTAATTCTTGTGCATAGGGCATCTGTTCATCGGTGATGGAGAGCACTTTGATCTGTGTGGGTGCAAGCCAGAACGGGAATTTGCCTTTGTAATGTTCAATCAAGATGCCGAAGAATCGTTCAAGTGATCCATAAAGTGCGCGATGAATGATGACGGGACGTGCTTTGGTTCCCTCGTTGGTGACGTACCATAAATCAAAATTCTCAGCTTGAAAGAAATCAAGCTGAACGGTGCTGCATTGCCAGGAGCGATCCATGGAATCCTTAATCAGGAAATCGATTTTTGGCCCGTAAAATGCGCCTTCTCCCTCATGCACCTCATAAGGAATTTTTGCATGATTAAGTGCATCTCGTAATGCAGCAGTTGCCTTTTCCCACAATGCATCATCCCCCATTGCCTTATCAGGTTTGGTGGATAGAATTACTCGAATATCTTTAAAATCAAACTTTTTAAAAACTTCCAATGCCATCGTAACCATACCGATAATTTCAGTTTCTATTTGATCTGGTGTGCAAAAAACGTGGGCATCATCCTGGGTGAATGAGCGCACACGAAATAGGCCATGGAGTACTCCTGAAAGCTCGTGCCGATGTACGTGGCCGAATTCTGATAATCGAAGAGGCAGTTCTCGGTATGAATGGGGATGGCTCTTATAGATTAATATCGCACCAGGACAGTTCATTGGTTTAACCGCGTAGGTGGTTTCATCAATTTCGCTAAAGTACATGTTGTCGCGGTAATGATCGTAATGTCCTGATTGTTTCCAGAGTTCCACATTGAGCATGGCTGGTGTGCTTATTTCTTTGTAGCCTGCATGATCTAATAGATTGCGTAAATACTGTATCAGGAGATTGAATATGATTTTCCCATTCGGGTGGAAGAACGGAAAGCCAGGCCCGGCTTCATTAAATGAGAACAAATCAAGTTCTCGTCCCAATTTCCGATGGTCATATTTGAGTGCTTCTTCGCGCCGCTTTTCATATATGCGTAGCTCTTTGGGGGTAGCAAACGCGGTGCCGGTAATCCGTTGAAGCGGTTGGCCTTTTCTATCGGCACGCCAGTAGGATCCCGAAATGCCGAGTAGTTTAAAATTTTTCAGCTTGTTTGTGTTATCAACGTGGCCACCTTTACAGAGATCATAAAAATCACCTTGCGTGGCGAGCCCAACAGTATCACCTTCTAAGTTATCGATAATCTCAAGCTTGAAGGGGTTATCTTTATACAGCTTGCGAGCTTCGTCTTTTGAAATCTGCTTGTGGCCAAGAGGGAGCCCTCGTTCAGCTATTTCGCGCATCCGCTCTGCGATTGCAGGCAGATCAGCTTCCTTGAAATTTTTCTCCGGAAGAAAGTCGTAAAAAAATCCATCTGCTGTGGCTGGACCGATCGTTAATTTGGTGTTGGGATAGAGTTCGGAAATGGCATGTGCCAATAAATGGGCTGCAGAGTGGCGAACTATGCTTACATCTTTTTTTTGTTCCATCGAGGTTCCCAGAGCTAAGAACGTATTAAACGATTGATCCATACGCTCAATTGTATAAAAAATGGGAGATCTTGGCTAGTGTATGGAGCCATCATGGAGCGGTATAGATAGTTCCTCAGGACGGTTTTACAGGGGCATGCTTGTTTATTGCGTGTAAAAACCCGGTGTGCTACCCTTGCAGCGTTGTAAGTAGTAATGATGTCTTAATCCATGAAAAGAAGAGTGGGCATGGTCGAAGAAAATAAAAAAGAAAAAATATACGTGTTGGATACGAATGTTATTGTGCATGATCCGAATGCATACAAAAATTTTGAAGGGGTGAATATAGGCATTCCGACTATGGTGATCGAAGAGCTCGATTCATTCAAGCGGGAAGGCTCTGATCGGGGACGAAATTCACGAGAATTTATCCGTCAACTTGATGAATTGCGTAAGCGAGGTTCGCTGCGTGAAGGGGTGCAACTGGATAATGGCTCAGTAATACGAGTTCTCTTTCTTGATCACGATGTTCCTAGAATTCCCTTTAAATTAAGCCGTGAAGATAACGCTATTTTGTCGACCGTGCTTGGTTTGCAAAAGGCAGGCCACGAAGTTCAGTTTATCTCTAAGGATCTGAATGCACGGGTGAAAGCTGATGTGCTAGGCATCTATGCTGAAGATTATTTGAAAGACGAATATGTTTCAGAGGATGCTTTTTATCACGGATGGATTACGCTAGATGTGCCGGCGGTGCAGCTAAAATCGGAGCAGCCAGATGTGCTCGCTGATCTTGCAAAAGAGCGCAATTTAACGCCGAATGAGTTTGTATTGCTCCAGAGCCAACATAATCCACACAACTATCGCATCTTTCGGTTCTTGGAAGGGAAAAGGTTTGTATCAGTTCCGCAACATGCATTGAAGTGGCCGCTTCAACCGCGTAACCCGCAGCAGGTTATGGCGCTCAACTTGTTGCTCGACGATTCCATTCAGTGCGTGACGCTTTTGGGACCGGCAGGTACCGGTAAAACATTCTTAGCGCTCCTTGCGGGGTTGCATAAGGTGCTCATTGAAGATTATTATCGCAAGCTGCTTGTATCCCGTCCGGTGGTTCCTTTAGGAAGAGATATCGGCTATCTGCCCGGTACGCTTGAAGAAAAACTACACAGTTGGATGTTGCCGATTTACGATAACATGGAATTTATTGCGCATGGGATTAATATGGCCAAACACACGCGAGAGCTTGAGCAGGGGCCTCAATCAAAGAAGAAGGGAAAGCACCATAAGAAAGATAAAACCGGCTTTATTTCTGTGGATGATTTAGTGCAAGATGATAAGCTCAGTTTGGAAGCGATAACCTACATGCGAGGTCGTTCTATTCCGTACCAATACATTCTTATTGATGAAGCGCAAAATCTTACCCCCCATGAAGTGAAAACGATTGTAACTCGTGTGGGTGAAGGGAGTAAGGTGGTCCTCGTGGGTGACCCGTATCAGATCGATTCTCCCTATCTTGATTTCAGCAGTAATGGCTTGGTTACGGTGAGCGAAAAACTCAAGGGACATCCCATATTTGGTACCGTGTTCTTGTCCACCAGTGAACGTAGTAAGCTGAGCGAGTTGGCGGGTAGGTTATTGTAGAGATTGTTTCACAAATGGATTACAGGAAAGTATCCGTTTAATAATAGCCCAAAGGGCCGGTAATACTGATTTCTTTTGCAGTTGCTCCACGGCATAATTTCCGCAGGAAGGATTGTATCTGCATCCTGCTGATCCCAGTAATGGGCGCAGGCCGACCATAATAAAGATGAGCACTTGATTGAGAAAGCGCAATCCTAACCCTGCACGAATAAATCGCGTAGCTGATCGAACGAAAGATTGCTTGCTGGTGGTCGTAGGAGGGCTACCCAATCGAATTCCTTCTCATACAGTTTGTTTTCATAAAACAGGGCTTTAAATTGCCGGCGTAGTTTATTGCGCGTTGGAGCGTTACCAACCTTTTTTGGGACAACGATTAAGATGCGCCCAATGCTTCCTTGGCGAGGTGCCTGCAGTATGGTGAGGCCAGGCTGTGTATGGACTCGGCTTGCCGTTTTGAACAGCGTATCAATTTCCTGTTTAGTAAACTGGGTAATTGCGCGAGCTATGCGTGGCATGGTGTATTAGTAAAATCTCACGGCAAGACGTTTTCTGCCTTTTGCACGACGACGAGCCAAAATTTTGCGGCCCTGTCTGGTTGCCATGCGGGCACGGAAACCATGCTTTCTTCGACGCTTTTTGAGACTTTTCTTTGCTAAGGTGATCGACATAATCTGTTCCTATAGACCTATATAGATATGCTAAATAATATCTCTAGTGTACGCAAAATAAGGTTTTTTTCAACTATTTTGCTTGATTTGCTCAAGATACCGCTCCGCATCAAGTGCTGCCATACAGCCGGCCCCTGCGGCGGTAACGGCCTGGCGATACCGAAAATCCTCCACATCACCTGCGGCAAACACCCCATCCACAGAGGTTTTGGTGTGGTTCTCCACCTTCACAAACCCCCATTTATCAAGATCCAATTGCCCTTGAAAGGGGGCGGTATTAGGCTTCATGCCGATAGCCAGGAATACGCCATTCACTGTCATTTTGGTCTGCTCTTGGCTCTTTTGATCGGTAATCGTGATCTCAGTCAGATGGCTGCCATCGCCACGAAATTCGCTGACGGTACTGTTATAAAGAACGGTGATATCCGGATCATTGAGCACCCGTTGTTGCATGGCATGAGAGGCGGTTAGTTTATCCATAATCTGAATAACAGTGACGTCTTTCGTGAACCGCTTTAAAAAGGAGGCATCTTCCATGGCAGTATCGCCGCCGCCAATGACGACTACCTTCTTATCTTTATAAAAAGCTCCATCGCATACTGCGCACGTTGTCACTCCTTTGCCCCAATATTCATCTTCGCCGGGTACGCCCAACTTTTTGGGAGTGGCGCCGGTTGCCACGATAATTGCATGTGCTTGCAATTCCTTATCTCGATCAGTCCAGATGGTGAACGGTTTTTTACTGAAATCGACCTTCGTTACACTCTCGGATAGAAACTCTGCATCGAGTGATTGGGCATGTTCTTTCATCTTTATCATCAGCTGTGGACCCATGATGCTTTTTTCGCCCGGCCAGTTTTCCACGAGGCTGGTGTTAATCAGTTGGCCTCCGGGTGTGGAACCTTCGATAATGAGTGGGTTGAGGTTAGCTCGTGCGCTGTAGATTGCTGCGGTTAATCCGGCCGGTCCAGAACCGATGATGATCAAATTTTTAATCTCTTTACCCATAGGGATGCTTTCAGGTTATTTTTTTGTCAGATGATAGATTATATAATTTATTGTCTTCTCTCTCAAGCACATTCGCTTCAGTTCTTCCGTGGGAATAGGATATTCCTGCCCTTGTATTTTGAATGATGGCAAATCAAAGTAAATAAACTCTTTCATGCGAGGGCGATTAATGAGGTTGAGGTATCCTTTGATATCCTCATCTGAAACTGAAAGATTTTCATGGTAAGCTAGTTTATCAATAAATAACGTTTCCATCACCTGTTTTTCTGCAAGCTTTTGTACCTGGCTTTGGAAATCTTTTTGTGATCGGTAGACGTGATAATCGGGGTTGTGTTGCATTTTATCAAGAAGCGTCTTTTTTTGCCGTAACACGAAATGGTTGGGCATCGAAAATCGATGTTTTGATAGCAGGGTGCCGAGTGCTCCTTCCACCATGGCGTGTCGTTGTGATATATCGTTCCGATACGAGAACACTTCAATTAATTTTTTATGCATATCTTTGTTGGTTTTAATGCGAAATGTTCGTTTAAAATGGTCCAAGCAAAAGTACTTGTGCGAGAGGGTGTTGGTGATTTCTATGCCAAAGAGGTAGTCAGTATCGAGTTGATCGCTGAAATATTCTTGTAATACGTGATGATCGGAAAAAAAAATATCTCCCGTTTTTTTGCCCACAAAGAGCTGGCGCAGAGGGCTCTCCGTTTCATCTTCACCGAGCTTAAACCAGAAGTTTTGTGCAAAATGTTCCATAAGCGGTTTTTGATCATCATCCATAAAGGAAATATTGAAACTAACCCAGTCGCCGATGGCAAGCGTATCATCCTCGAGAGCGCTGAGTTGTGCCTTTTCCTTTTCCAAGAACGATTCTACTTGGCGATCAAGATCTTTATAATTTTTTCGTTTGGGAGGCCGGAAGGGGAAATATTTCCATTCATAGATACTTAGATCGGCAAACAAGCTGAGCTCAAAAACAAACTTCGCATCGTCATTAGGTGAGATATGTATGGTTGAAAGGCGTGGATTGCCGGCCACTACGAGTTTGTTTCTTTGAATTTGCTGGCACAGAAAATTGATAACACAATATTTCAACAACAACTCTTTTAAGTGTTCAATCAAATTATCGGTGAAGTTTTGCTTGATGTACTCAATCGGTACTGCTCCTCGCTGAAATCCATGCGTGAGGGTAGATTTTTGCTGTGATTTTGCGGCAGCATGATAGAACGTTGTAACGATCTCCGCGGGAACGGTGATCGTGGCGTAGCAGAAGTTGGGACGGATACATTCGATGGTGAACGCAAGTTGATGAACGCTTTCCGTGGATTCCTGTAGATTTTTATCCTTTTGATTGTGTGAAACCACTGCGGGTGACACACCTGCTTCATTATGGGCCATACTCTTTTTCTCCTTTTTACTCTCAATCCCTTAAACGGGCTAGCGGCGCTAGCCTAAACTCTCCGTTGTTATTTTATTTGTCATGGGTAGCAAAGGGCCCTACTACGTATCGACTACCAAGTCGCAGCTACGAAGGACAGGCCGTGCCATCCGAAGCTTGCCGAGCCTGAAGGCCCGGATAAGCGAAGGATGGTGCAAGAGAAGGGACTTGAACCCCCACTCCCTTTCGGGAACTGGATCCTAAATCCAGCGCGTCTACCAATTCCGCCACTCTTGCATTCAAAATTTCAAATCTTCCTACTTTTCTACCAACTATCGCTTCTAACCATTGGTAGCAAAAGGCCCTACTACGCATCGACTACCAAGTCGCAGCTACGAAGGACAGGCCGTGCCATCCGAAGCTCCGAAGGAGCGAAGTATGGTGGGCCGCATTGGAATCGAACCAATAACCTACAGATTAAGAGTCTGTTGCTCTGCCAATTGAGCTAGCGGCCCATCAATTCTCCCATGGTACCATAGGACGCTAAAAATGGAAGATTCTATATGGTAGTCAGCTCTTTTTTCTTTTTTTGAGCCAGTTCATCAGCCTTGGCCACAAACTTATCAGTTATTTTTTGAAGGACATCTTCAAGGCGATTGTGGAAGTTTTCAGAGATGGTTTTATCTTTTTTGGCGTCCCTGATTAAGTTATTGAAATCTTTACGGGTGTTCCGTAGAGAAACTTTGCATTCTTCAAGCTTTTTGCCCAAAACTTTCACCAGTTCTTCTCTGCGATCGGTGCTTATTTCAGGAAGCTGAAGACGGATGATTCTTCCATCGTTACGAGGAGTTATGCCGATTCCTGCATTGCCGATTGCCCTTTCAATATCCGGGATGATGCTTACATCCCATGGTTGGATGGTGATCAATCGTGCATCGGGAGCAGCAAGGACTGAAAGTCCTTTTAATGCCATCGGTGCCGCTCCGTAGGCTGCCACCTCAATATTTTCAACGAGTGAGGTGTGGGCGCGTCCCGTTCTGATTTTAATCAGTTCGCCTTCAAAATGTTTGATTGATTTATCCATCTCAGCTTCCATAGGAGTTTGAAAGCTTTTTATGTCATTCTCTGCAAGCTGAATATCGAGTGCCATAACTGTTCCTTCTATTCTATGATACTGCCAAAATTGCTATCTTGGGCAGCGTTGTGTAACGCGTTTGGAGCAAAAATATTAAATATTCTAATTCGTTGTTTGTGTTGTTGGGCCATGCTGTAGGCGGTCAAATCCATAATGCCAAGCCGTTGCTTAATTGCCTCTGCATACGTTATTTTTTCAATGCGCTGTGCATCAGGATTCTTGGCCGGATCTTTGGTGTATATCCCATCGATTGAGGTTCCTTTCCAAATTTCATCAGCGGATATTTGCAATGATCGGAGCACTGCATTCGTATCGGTAGTGAAAAATGGACTACCCGTTCCTCCTGCAAAAAGTATCGTTTTGCTCTCATCAAGTGCGGTGTTGATTGCCTGTTGATTTATCACCTTCGCTACTTGTGGACAGCTGATTGCGGAGAACAGCTCGGTGCTCACCCCATGTTTTTCAAAAAGATCTTGAAGCATAATGCCGTTCATAATGGTGGCAAGCATGCCTACTTGGTGAGCACTTTTTGTAGCAAGGCCTAGTTCTTTTCCCTGCTTAGATCCGCGGAAAAAGTTGCCCCCACCGATCACGATGCTCAATTGGTGCGTTGATTTAAGTTCTTTAATCTGCCCAATGAGATTGACGATTGTATCGGCAGAAAAGGGTTCATGTTGTTTTCCGAAAACCTCTCCGGTGAGTTTCAGGAGAATCCTTTTTTTTGCCATGCTTACCCTTGCGTTATACGCCAATTTCGAATCGTGTGAATCGCTTTATTTTAATGTTTTCACCCGTTTTGCCAATCAGCTCTTTCAATGCATCTTCGATCGTGAACTGATCATTTTTTACGAATGCTTGTTTAGTCAGGCAAATATCGGAGTAGAGCTTTCTGAGCTTCCCTTGGATGATAGTCTCAAGGATTTTTTCCGGCTTGCCTGAATCGGCTAGCTGTTCTTTCATGATCGCCTTTTCATGTTCCACAAACTTAGGATCAACATCCTCTGGGTTCAGGTACAGGGGTCTCATTGCAGCAATATGAAGAGCAAGGTCTTTCGCAAACTTTTTTACATCATCGGTGTTTGCTACAAAGTCGGTTTCGCAGTTGAGCTCAACGAGTACACCCATTTTGCTTCCTGGGTGGATATAGGAGTGGATAACTCCCTCAGTGGTTTCCTTGTCGGAACGTTTTGCGGCTACTGCGGCACCTTTTTTGCGAAGCATTACCACTGCTTTTTCAAGATCGCTACCGGCTTCTTCAAGGGCCTTTTTGCAATCCATCATGCCAAGGCCGGTAATTCTGCGTAATTTTTGGATCAATTTTTTGTCGATTGTTGCCATAATTTCTTCTCCTGCTTGTTCGGCGTAGCTGAAGGCGCCTGCCCGCCGTAGCTTGCCAAGTCGGAAGACCTGGATAAGCGTAGGCTGGGTAGCCAGAAGCTACTGTTTGCGGTCTGCCATTGGCTAGGCATCGCCGTATGTATCATGATATTTATCATCCAGTGTGCCAAAACCCACAAATTTAGCAACTTTGGGGCGTAATGGTGCCTGCTGGTGGGGCTGATTACATCCGTTCAGGCTTACTAATCCCTAAAAGATCAAGGCAGAGGCTGAGGGTGGTTCGCACGATCTGCGTGAGCGCTAGACGTGCACGGCTCAGTGGTACATCTTGTAGATTGATCACCTTATTCTTGCCGTAATACCGATTAAAGCATTGCGCAAGCTCGTAGGTGTAGTAGGCCAGAAGGTGGGTTTGGTGATTGAATTCGATTGTTTCCAGCATCTCTTTCAGAAGAACCACCTGTTTGATCAGAAGATTATCTGCCTGCGATAGATGTTCAAGGTCTTGCGCGGTAATATCTTGAAGTGGTTGCTCTGCGTCTGCTTTCTGCAAAATACTTCCGGTGCGCACATACGCATATTGAATATAAAAGACCGGATTCTCATCGGTGTTTGTAAGCGCAAGGTCAACGTTAAACTCAAGCTGTGCGTCTGCTTTTCGATTCAAGTAGAAGAAACGGGCTACATCAGGGCCTACCGTATCGATCACGTCCTGGAGGGTGACGATTTTTCCTTTTCGCTTGGACATGCGAACTGTTTTGCCGCTTTCCTTCATGCTCACGAGTTGATACAAAATCACATCCAAAGGATTTTTTTCTAGGCCGAGCGCTTTACGCATGCTGTGAAGGCGGGTGGCATAGCTGTGATGATCGTGCCCGAGGATGTAAATAAGCTGATTATGGCCGCGATTAATTTTATCTTGCATGTACGCAATATCGGCCGCTGCGTAGGTGAGGGTACCATCTTGCTTTTTGACGACCCGATCTTTATCATCCCCGAATTTTGTGGAGGTAAACCAGAGCGCTCCATCTTTTTCGTGTAGGTGCTCCTTTTGCTTGAGTATCGCAAGAATTTGCTCAATAGCTCCTTGGTGCAAGGTTTGTTCCGAGAACCATTCATCGAACTGGATGCCATAATCTTGGAGCGTTTTTTGGATATGCTCTAAAAGCTTTGTAGAAGCGTAGGTGGTAAAAAATTCATCTGGCTGATCAAGAAGTTTTTTTCCATGATCAGCAAACAGTCTATTAGCTAAATCGATAAGATAGGTGCCATGATAGGCGTCCTCAGGCAGCGCACTGTCCATACCGGCTTTCTGCTGATAACGAATTTTGAGTGATTGGCCCAGCTTTTGCATCTGCAGGCCAGCATCATTTATGTAAAATTCCTTGGTCACCTCATTGCCAAGAAATGTAAGCACATTGCTAAGCACATCACCAATAATGCCTCCTCGGCCATGCCCAAAATGGAGCGGGCCGGTCGGGTTGGCGCTTACAAACTCAATATTAATCTTGCTATCGCGCGTGGCGTCTGGCTTGAAGAAGGTTTGCTTTTGCTCAAAGAGTTCCTGGGCAAGCTGTGCAAATGCTTTCTTAGTCAGAAAGATGTTCAAGAATCCAGGCCCTGCCACCTCCAGCTTTTCAATGGCTGGATCGGTGAAATTTTGGGCAATTTCCTGGGCAATCTCTCGTGGATTGCGCTGGAGCTCCTTTGAAAGGAGCATGGCAGCATTGCTTGAGATATCCCCAAACTGCTGCTTTTGATCATCGGTATTCAGATCAAAAGAGCATCTTTTGGCAACTACGAGGCTGACTCCTAGTTGGGTAGTTAGGTATGTAAAAAAGGCTTGGTGAAGGGCTGTTATCTGGTTCATGATCATCAAATTCGAGGGTTATGAGAGTTATATGATGTTTATCAGGGTACCCAATTATGATCTTGATGTCACGTTTCCAGGCTGCAGACTAGTGGAAAATCTGCTATACTATTCCCTATAAACCAAGCATATAGAGGCTATTATGAAGATTGCAGTTCTACTTTCCGGTGGCGTTGATAGTTCCGTTGCTCTGAAATTATTAAAAGATCAGGGTCATGTCATCACTGCGTTCTATTTAAAAATTTGGCTGGAAGATGAACTTGCCTATTTGGGTTCTTGTCCTTGGAAGGAAGATCTTGATTATGCCCAAAAGGTATGCAAGCAGCTCGATGTGCCATTGGAAATTATCTCTCTTCAAAAAGAATATCACGATGAAATTGTGTCCTATACGATTGCTGAAATTAAGGCAGGGCGTACGCCAAATCCAGATGTATTGTGCAATAGCCGTATTAAATTCGGCATGTTTTTAAGTGCGATTGATCCGAGTTTTGAAAAAGTGGCAACCGGTCATTATGCGCAGCTCAAAGAAGTTGATGGGCAAATGCAGTTGCTGCGTTCTCCCGATCCAATTAAAGATCAATCTTATTTTCTTTCTCATTTGAACCAAGAACAGCTCAAGCGAGCGCTCTTTCCTATTGGGCACCTGACCAAGGCTGAGTTGCGCAAGTTAGCGGATCAGTTTGATCTGCCAACGAAAGATCGGAAAGATAGCCAGGGGCTCTGCTTTTTAGGGAAATTGAAGTTTCGTGATTTTGTTAAGCATTACCTGGGCGAAAAGCGTGGGCCGATGATTGAGGTGGAAACGGGTATGGCTGTTGGTGAACATAACGGTTTTTGGTTTTATACGATGGGCCAACGTCAAGGATTAGGGCTTGCGGGTGGGCCGTGGTATGTGGTTGATAAAGATCCGACCAAGAATATTATTTATATTTCTCGTAACTATTACTCGCCTGAAAAGAGCCGAGATGCGTTTGAAGTTGATCGATGCAACTGGTTCATTGATGTGCCACAGCAAGCGCAATCGTTTCAGGTTAAAATGCGCCATGGTGCGCAACGATATGATTGCACGGTAACGCCAAAAGATGATGGGCGCATGGCGGTGAAACTTCATGATCGTGATCAAGGGATTGCTCCCGGGCAGTTTGCGGTTTTTTATGATGATACTCGTTGTGTGGGAAGTGGAGTGATTGTACGGTAATAATCTGATTTCCACGTGCATCCCCTCGTTTTTAATGGTACACTAACCTCCTCGCTAACTTCATCCTGAAAGTCCTTATATGCTTAAACTAAACTTTCAATTTTTTAAACGTCTTCCCGCTCGTGAAAAGAAAATAACCATACCCACGTTGTTCACCATTGCGCGTATTCTCTTAACGCCGATTATTGTGGCAGCGATGATTATGCAGCAGTGGGGAGTGGCATTCGTTCTTTTTGTGATCGCTGCGTTAACCGATATGATTGATGGTAATTTGGCTCGCTACTATGGAGACCATACATTCTTAGGGGCCTGTTTGGATCCTATTGCTGATAAATTTTTGCTTCTCTCTGTTTTTTTTACGCTTGCATTTGTGCAGTCCCCTCTTTTTACGATTCCGATCTGGTTTGTGGTGCTGGTGCTTTTCAAGGAGTTGCTGTTGATTGGAAGCGCGGTGGCATTTTATCTGATTAAAGGGCATATCGAAGTAAAACCTCGATTGCTCGGGAAACTGACCGCAGTCGTGCAGATGGGATTCATTATCTGGTTGTTTGCCTGCTACTTTTTCCGCTGGGTTCCGATACGAACCTACTATTTTATGCTTATCGTGCTGTTGTTGATGATCTTTGCGTCGCTGATCCAGTATTTGATGATCGGGTGGCGATGGTTTTGTGAGGACGATAATGAAACGTAGCGTGCTCGTGGCGGTGTTGAGTGTGAGCGTTGTATCAGTGTGGTATGGTATGGCTCAGTTTACTGAAAAGCGTGTAAAAAAGGGGCCATCTATGGCAACGCTTAAAGAGCATTGTTGCCAAGAGTTTGGGGAGATTTTAAAACAGGTTCCGGAGATGTTGCGTAAAGTTGCTGCTCTGCAGGAAGAGGCGGTACAAGCAATTAGTGGGTATTGGGAGGGAGATAAAGAATCATTTTGCAGTACGGCATCACGTCAAAAACTCACTACGTGTAGAGTGCGTCTTGAGACGTTAAAAGAAAAAATATCTGCATTGTGCCAAGAAGTGGACAGTTGTATTGCAGAGTTAAATGCCGCATGAAAAGGGATCTTTGCCGGTGACGTGTTGAAAAACCCATTATAATTGGTATGGTGTTAAGAAGGTCAAAAGGGGGAAACCGATAACCTGGAATTAATAGGGATGCGTTATGATTCAACGATTACTACTCATCAGTTTTATACTTGTTGCGCAATTACTCGATGCACGTTCGGTGCTTATGGAACCACGCCCTGCGCAGGTTGGGTTTGCAGAAAAAGTGAATGCATACGTTAACAGTGTATACAACAAAACGTCCAAAGATGGAGTGGGCCAAGTGCTCTCAAAAGCGCTTTTTCTTTCGCCGAACTCTGCAATGAAAAGTGTGACTGCTATATTAAATGAGTTGGGGCCGCATCTTATTCGAGATAAAAGTGTGGTAGAGCAAGAAGCATGTTCTGCATCATTAATAAAAATATTAGTACCGATTGTTTCTCAGTTTGAAACAGCACTATTCAAGGGCATCCATACTGTTGAGCATTCATTGGAATATTGGCAGTATCAAGAGTTGCATCCTGCGTCTTATTTTTTTCATAAATCGCCGATCAAATATTTCACCTTTGACCAGAAGAAAGAAGTTGCCGATAAAATTCAGGTGCTAAAAAAGATGCGGGAGCAGCATTTTGAACTTCTTGGCAAAATAAATATCCACCTCAGTACGTTTGATGCACAAACGGCGGTGCAGGATCAATATGCTTGGATTCAGAAATTATGCCGTGTGCTATTTGCGTATGATGAAACGTTGCAGGTGGCAGCTGATGCAGAAATTTTTCCTCTGTTATACGAGGCCACGAATATTGTATCCCACTATAAAACTCATATGCGGGGGTGGTTAAAAAAATATTATATGCCCAACATCTTTGCTCGGCGGTGGATTGAGCTAATGGCAGGAGCGGCTGCGGTTACGGGTGCTGGATGGTATGAGTTTCGACATCCAGGAGAAACCAAAAAAATGGCGACGGGAACACTAAAGAGAACTAAAACAGCTGTTCGTGAGATAGCTGGGCTAGAGGAATCTTCTAGGAGCGGGGAGAAAGAGGAGGAAGGTGAGAGGAGAGAAGAGGCTCCGCCGTATGAGCAATGTTTGGTTCACTTTCTAAATATGCCTGATGCAAAACGTAAAACTTTGGGTTTTACTACACAAGAAATAGAACTAGAGATACCAAAAATTATTTTTAGTAAGCAGTACAAGGAAAGAAGGATTACATCCGATGACTATGACAGGGAAAAAGGAGACTTATTGCGCAAATATAAAGAAGCGCATTCTGGAGAAGGAGAGCTTGAGGAAATCAGTCCGTCTCACCTTATACACAAACTGTCATTATATTATTGGGGTAGTATTTTTACCGGACTAACGCATGTTGGGAATAAGGGGAGTGAGCTTGGTAAAGTATTATGTGATGAAGAGATGACTAAATGGAACTGGCTTACTGCGTTCAGGCGGTCATTGGGAGTATTTTTTGGGTCATTTTCAAATGGAGAGTTTGAAAATGGGGGTGAACCTAGGCTTGCAAATGGTATTGTCGGTTATTACAACATGTTTAGTTTGCGTAATGAAAAATGGATAAGCGAAAATAAACGCACGTGGGCACTCATTAAATCATCGCCTGTCTCTATTCCATTAGCATTGCTTTGTTGGAGCGGGTACAAGGTGTATAGAAAGAAAAGTCATGCGTTTGCCTGTGATCCTGTGCGGGTTGCCTTAGTAGACATAGCACTCCTTTTGAATGTGTATGGAGATGCATCTCCCGAAGAGATGGATGCGAGTGATTTTGGGCGATTGGCTTATCTTGCGCATAAATTGGAACTCGATACTGGATTAGTGCCAACGCAGTATCGTGAAAGTTTCTTGATAGAAGTTGGCTTATTGCGCACGTCGAGTTTGAATGCGCAACAGAAGATGAAAGTGATTGATTTAATGTACAAAAAATATCCATTCCTTGCGTTTCAAGGTATGATAACTGCATAAACCTATTTTACATAAAGGATATACTATGGCCGGTTACAACCGTGTAATATTAGTAGGAAATTTAACTCGTGATCCTGATCATAAACAACTTGCTTCTGGTCAAGCGGTGTGCCGGTTGGGGCTTGCAACGAATCGTCAGTTCAAAAATAAACAAACCGGTACGATGGTACAGGAAGTTTGTTTTATTGATATTGATGTGTGGGGCGTGCAAGCAGAAAGCTGTAACCAGTATTTGCAAAAAGGAAGCCCTGTCTTAGTTGAAGGGCGCCTTAAATTTGATACCTGGGAAGATCAGTCGGGGCAAACGAGAAGCAAACATTCTATAGTGGCTGATCGTGTGGTCTTTTTATCATCAGCATCGGAAGCTTCTGAGGGCGTAAGTGATACTGCTTCTGCCTCATCAGCAAAAGGTGATGCACAAAAAGCGAGTGGGCCAGAAACAGAGCTCGAGAAAGAACTCTATTCTCAGATAGAGGGCATTAAGAAGAAAAATGCTGCAAAGGCGGCGGCCGCAAAAAAGGAATCCGGAACTGGTGAGATCAAATTCAAGGATGAGCCACCTTTCGAGGATGAGTTGCCTTTTTAGTTTGAGGTTTGATTATTGAAAGATAGAGCGGGAGTGATCTCCCGCTTTTTCATATCCGCGATTCACAGGGACAACCCCTCAAAACACCCCTAAACTATTGACTTTCCGCTCCTTGTTTTAGGAAAATAAGGGTAGAAGAAGTAGGAATTTCAAAACATATCCAGAAAGACAGAGGCCTGTCCGCCGGAGTTTGCCGAGCCGGAAGGCCCGGATAAACGAAGGAGGGAGAGGGTGGATGAAGGGGTATCACACATCTAAAAAATCTGCTGCGTTTTTTTTAATAACACTATTTGCTGGTCTCGCTGCCAATTCGATTTTTGCCGAATCAGACCATTATTCGTTTGATTCTCTTTTTCCCAAGACATGGTACACCAAGGCAACAGAAAGTTGCGCGCAGGTGTGGGGTGCGTTTGATGATTTGATTGCACATCCTGCTACGTCGCAAATCGATCGTTCCATCATTATCGATGCGGCGATTGGGCGTTTGGTTTTTGCACAATTTTGTCTTGATTTAATGGTGAGCTCTCAGGAACAAACCGTGTCTCCTGATGACGTAGCGTATCTTGCACGCGTTGTTGAGGTGGTTGGCGAACGATACGGTAAGCTTGCCAATTCCATGGGACGAGATCGTGCCTATTGCTTAAAAAGGGTGATTAATGATCTTCAAAAAAAGGTTGCCCTATTCTAATCCAAGAACTCCTTTTTCGGTTCCCACCATTAAGAATCCTGATGCACCAATTTGTTGTATCCAGAAAATACGATCAATCGCATTAAGGGTAGGGTGGTTGATGATATCAGGTTGCACGATGTTCCAGTTGCTCACCTCAAACGGAAGCGTGCCAAGTTTCACCTGATCCGGCGGATCTGTTATTCGGTTGTATACAAAGAATCGTCTACCGCCATCGGAGAAAAAGTTAATGATAGGAAAGAGCGTAGCAAATTGTGTTGAACTGCTGTTTGCATTAAACAGTTCCGGAATAAAGAAGGTATTAAATTCTGATGCTGCTCCGGACGTGTTGCCATTCCCACTAAATTGATTAATTGATCCTCGATCGAAAGTTTTAAACCCACTTTCATCTTTAATGCTTATTGGCCAGGTGGTATGACGTATGGGGGTATTTGCTCCCGCAATGCCAAAAAAGGCGGTGGTGGCCGTAGTCTTGGAGGTGTCTTGTTGTACTAATTGCCAGCTTGCTGCTGCTTGGGTGGTTACGGTTGCCACACTCGCGGCACCGGCTTGGCTTGCTTGAGACCGGAACAATCCTTGGTTTGTTGCAAGCACGAGTTGTTCTTTATTTTCTGGATTGGCAGCACGGGGATCGTCCGTTGCCACAATTTGCACTCCGTAAAACTGTACCACTTTATTAAAGGCGCCAACTTGTGTTTGTGCTAAGGTTCGCAGATTGGTTGTTGCAAACATTGCATCGACGGTGCCGGCAAAAGGCACACTGTAGAGGGTGCTTTGTAATGGTGCAGTGGTCGTAGAATCAGACATGATGACGTACAACGTTCCTCCTGCGCCCGATGTTTTGATATCCACAATAGGCCCACTCAAGGTGGTAACTTTGTGCCAGGATCCGCTATCAAATGGTGCGAGATTGAGTGTACTCATATCGTTGGCGTTAAATCCTGCACTGGTAGTACTATCCGCAAACACATACAACCCATTATCGGTTCCTGCAAAGAAGTAGCCCAAATCGGTACGTGAGACATCATTATCGGCGGTGGTACTTGTCCTACTATATTCAAGTGCGGTGCAACACCCGGCACCATCAGGCAAGCTGGTGAGTAAAAAATTTTGATCAGATGAGAAATCGGTGATAACTGTTTGAGGGCTTGAGAGGCTGGTGATATCAGTTGCCTCACTTATGCGGGTAAATAGCACTCGATTAACGCCGCCAAATAGTGCGTATCGATGTGCGGTGGTTGATAAAAATCCACGCGTTGCTTGGTCAAGATCGAGAGATGAATAGGATCCAGATGAAAGAGACGCGGTGAGTTTGCTAATCAGATCAGTGGAGGTGGTACCGGTGCTCCAGGTGGTAACACCAACGGTTTGATCGGTGGTTCCCTCTACGATCCACACGTTGCCGGTGACGCCATCAATTTCAAAAAATTTCACGGCACCATTATGGGTGGATCCGCCAGTAAGGGCAACGCCGGGGAATGAGTTGAGGGGTGTGGTTCGTTTTGTCCATGGGGTCCATCGCAGAATTTTTCCCGTATCATCAAACTGTGCTTGTGAACTCCAGATGCCGGTATCATTATCATTGTCTGGTGCCTTATTAATCGAGACGTACACTCCATCGCCGAATACGACAATATCAGAAAGAACATCCGTTGCGGTAATTGGTAAATTACCTGCGCCAACAACCGTTTCTGGATCAGTGATTGCATTATTCACTGCTAGATCACCAGGAGCAGATGCGGTGGTGGTGAACTTTTTATTGGTATCTAATGCGGAATTTTTGTCTGCGAGTGTGCCGTTGGTTGCCGCAGTTGAATCAGTAAT
>JAUUXD010000050.1 GCA_030588705.1 bacterium
CACCTGATAGTAAATGTTCAAGAAATGGCGCTACCGAAAGCACATATCGTTGCCCATCATGAAATGGCACTACTGAATTCACATAATACTAATGAGCATATTCTACCAGAACTTCGCCAGTTTTAGCATCAGCTATCTTTACTTTCCAATCATCCCCACCTGATACTACTCGTTGCCCATCAGGAAACACAGCAACTGAATTAACCATATTACCGTGCGCATATTCTGCCACATCCTGCACCGCATCTTCAGGTGCTATAGGAAACACATCCTGTGGAACCTTCTTCATCACCATACAATCCAACTCAGCCGGCAACTGATTATAAGGAAATGTACCCCCGGCACTCTCCCCCGCCTCCATAGCATACAATCCATTCATGGATAGAAAGAGCAAACTGAGCACAATAGACTTTTTCATGAAAACCTTCGTATTATAAAGCAATGAATCACACGATAAGGCAGCGCGTATCCTTTCGCTATCTGTGTTTGGCTCGCTGTAATCTATTAAAAAGTGAATCTTTTCTCTCCAGACAATCCTGCTTAATAAGATCGTCTACCGGGCCCTCTTCACCTTTCCTAGCGCGCTCATCTAGCATCTCTAGCGTCCTTTTAATAGAAGCCAACTCCTGTTGAAGCAGTTCCTTCTCCTGCCAGGATTTAAGAACAATAGGATTCGGACAAAACATTCTAGAAAATGGATCCATAGCACTGATATTTGATCCAGAAATGAGCAGTACAACACTGAATAGTAACGCCTTGTTCATGTGACCTCCATATTTGAATACTAAAAATCAATAACCCTCTTAGGCTAGCAAAAACCCTTTAAAAATCAACTTCACCACCTCCTTCCCTCCCCATAAAACTCAGCACAATCGTCCTGTTTTTTCCCTTTCCAGGTTCAACACATCCCCTTTTTGAAAAATTTCTGTTAGATTACTCCTCTATCGTTTCTCTCGTATAGCTAGGGCAGTAATGTATAACAAGAAATCTCATATTCATTTTGTGGGGATCGGGGGTATCGGCATGAGCGGTATCGCCACCATTTTGCGCTATCAAGGGTACACCATCTCTGGGTGCGATCTAGACCTTGATCAATCAAGCGTACGACGATTAAAAGAGATCGGATGCTCCGTGCACAAAGGAAACAACACCTCAGCATGTCATGATCGTTCCATCGACACGGTCGTCTACTCATCCGCAATTCAAAGTAGTAATCCCGAAATTCAAGCAGCACAGCAACGAGCTATTCCCACCATTCCGCGCGCACTTATGCTTGCCGAATTAATGCGCATGAAATACAGCATCGCAATCGCCGGATCACATGGCAAAACAACGACCACTTCCCTCATCTCTCACATCCTCATGGAAGCACAGTTTGATCCCACGGTAATCATTGGCGGTCACCTCAAAACGATTTCTAACAATGCTCGTATTGGCAACGGTGATTTTCTGGTAGCCGAGGCGGATGAAAGTGATCGTTCACTTTTAAGCTTGTATGCTACACTCGCTATCATCACCAACATCGATTTAGAACATTTAGAAACCTACCGGGATCTTGATGATATCAAACAAACCTTTAAGCAGTTTTTGAGCAACTTGCCGTTCTATGGAACCGCAATACTCTGCATTGAAGATGAAAACATTCAATCTCTCCTTCCGATTTCAAATACAAAAACCATCTTATACGGCCTGTCTGATCGCGCAGATCTCTGGGCAACCAATATTGAACTACAGGCAGATCATTCCACATTCACCCTCCGCCATCAGCAAGCAACTGAGCCCCTGGGCACCATCACGATCAACATGCCGGGCCAACACAATGTGCTAAATGCCCTTGCAGCAATCACGCTCGCGCAAGAACTGGCCATTCCTTTGCCCACCACTGCTGCAGCCCTCAAAACGTTCAAGGGGATCGAACGTCGCTTCTCCTACCACGGCAGATACAAAGGGGCAGAGCTGTTTGATGATTATGGCCATCACCCCACGGAGATTGCCTACACACTCCAGGTAGCCAAAAAACGGGCTCGCAACAAACTGATCGTGGTATTCCAGCCTCATCGCTACTCCCGCACCCACAAGCTCTGGGACCAGTTTTTGAAAGCCTTCCAAGAAAGCGAAATCGATCATCTCGTGATCACCGACATCCATCCAGCAAGCGAGGCGCCCATTCCCGGCATCACTGGCAAGCAGCTCGCGCAAACGCTTCAAGCCTGCAATCCTCCATTTACCGTCTCCTACGCCCCTTTAGAGGCTGATTTTTGCTCAATCAAGCAAAAGCTCGAAATCACCGCCCAGAAGGATGATTTGGTTCTTCTTTTGGGAGCAGGCAAAATAAACAAACTCGTAAAAGCAATCAAATGAAGCGATACAACGGCTTAAAAGCCGTTGTATCGCGCGAAATTCTTCGAAGCCAACCCTACTTCGCTAAAGCTACGAAGGGTTCTACTCGCCTTTCATCCCCAGGCTTAAAAAGCCCTGGAGTATTCAGGCGTAGTAGAATAAGGCCTAAACTCTTGTTTTTTGGCTTCCAAATTAGGTAATGTATTACTAGAAGAAGAAACCAAAAAACATAGGAGTATAGGTATGAAGATTTCAAGAAACCTAATCTTAGCGATCGCTGCGGTCGGCCTCCTCGCAGGCCCTGCAAGCTCACTCGAAGCACGCAACAGAAAAAAAACAGACAAAAAAGAATCCTCACAACATCGCAATAACAAAGATGGAAGAGGCGGACGTACTGCAGGCGCTCTTGTAGGTGCTGGTGTTGTTGGGACAGCTGTAGGTGTCGGTGCGAGCAGCGCCGGATGGGGATTACTCGGTGCAGCCGGTGGTGGTATTGCAGGCTATTTCTTAGTGCGTGCTATCCAAAAAGGTAGAAAGAACCGAAGAAACCGTGAGCATAAAAATAAAGAAATGAGAACTGATCGAAATAGATTAAGACCAATCGATAAATAAAGATAGGAAAGGGAAGAAGATGAAGAAGTTCTTTTCAAAAATACAGCCATACATATCATTCAGCAAAAAAGGTTTATTTTCAGCAATGGTGTTCGTAGGTATTCTCTTTACGCTCTACCATGAACGACCAGTACAAGCATACTACCGTGATGATAGTGCCGCTATCGGTGGCGCAGCAGGCGGAGGAACAGGTGCTGCAATCGGTGGTGTTACAGGATTCGGGCTCGGTGGTGCTATAGGCGCATCCCGATCACGATATCGTGATCCTGATTATAAACTCGACAGACTCTACAGAAAACGCGATCGTTTAGAGCGTAAAATACAAAGAACAAAGTCCGACAAACGTCGTACCCGTTATCAAGAAGATCTCGATCAAGTTAAGTACGATATCCGCAAATATGAAGGGCCAAGACACGGATAATTCCTTACAAGTCCCACATACAATGCCTCCCCTTTTGATCTTTTTCAGGGGGAGGCGTTTTTATATCTATAAAACGAACTTCCATTTCTGCTATGGATAAGATAAATGCTTAATTACAGGAGTGGGTTATGAAAAAAGTAGCTATTATATGCGGCGCGATGATCAGCGTGTTCGCATCTGCCACACAATTTAATCACGATTTCCATCGTCGATTTGGGCCAGATAGCACAATCTACAATGAACCGTTATATTTTTCTAATCGGGAACCAAAAAAACGGGATAATCGACCACGAAAAAGTTTTCGCACACAGATTCGTGAACGGATGCATAAGGAGGATGCGAAGCAAAGTAAGTAGGATATCTACTTGATTACTCTCCAGACGATTTGGCCGCTTCATGGATAGCTGCCAGCTTTTCCTTTTGCTCACGCGTCATCACTTTCTCTTTCAAGCGAGCCGCTTTCCCTATACGGTCGCGAACATAATAAAGCTTTGCACGGCGAACATCACCTATTTTGATACGCTTAATTTCTTTGATAATCGGAGAATAGAAGGGAAAGGTTCGTTCAACTGCAATGCCATGAGCACCAAGTTTTCGTACGGTAAACGTAGATGAAGCACCCTGCTTATGCATAGCAATCACATCGCCTTGGAATACCTGAATACGTTCTTTATCACCTTCCTTAATTCGTTGGTGAACCGCAATCGTATCACCCTCTCTAAACGAAGGAAAATCAACCTTCGAAACACCTATCTGAGCAATCGTTTCTTTTGTATAGCCTTGTGCCTTCATAGCTCGTATTCCTTCGCATTCAAATTCGTCATCATAAGATTATTTATAGTTAGCTTAATATAGCCAAAAACAGTTATTCTGGCAATTTTTTATCAATTCGCTCATTCAGCCCCAGCCACCTATCCATAATAATGGCAGCAGCCGATCGGACCGATAGATGGTTAAAATCAGAAAATCCATGGATAGGATTGAGAACATAGTCACACCGATCGATCAGTTGATCTGAAAGGCCCTGACCTGTCCCTAAAAGCAGAATCACGGGGCGCCCTTCCTGCCAAACCACACCCTGATCATAAAAGGAGATCTGTTTACCGGCAGTCTCACGGGCCGAGGTACCGATTAACAGCGGCTTTTTGCCTTCCCTTTTTTCAATATCGGCAATCGCAGCCTCAAGCCGATCTACCACGCTCACCAGATTGAGCGCTTCATGGCGATTGGCGTTGTAGGCAATCCCACTAGCTGAATGCCAAAACGAGAAGAACTTTTTAATAATTTTTTGCTGATCAATAAGGGGAGTAACTATAAAAAACTTTTTCATCCCATACGTGCTGGATGATCGAGCAATATCATGAATATCGATCGACATAACTGACGTTGTTCCCACGGTACGTTCTGGCCCGGAAAACACCTCATCATGCATCAACACCAGGTAGTGAGCAGGAATATAAGACGCTGCTAGTTTTTTTTGTGCATCGGTCACTGGATAGGCACGCAACCAGGCAAAGTTATGTAAAACTGTTTTTTTTACGGCCTGCTCAGTGCGCCATTTTTCAATTTCAGCATGATGGCCCGATCGCACAATCTCTGGCACCGTTATGCCATGCCATTCAACCGGCTCCGTGTATTCTGGATAATCAAGAAAGGGTCCCGAAAATGATTCCTGTTCAACCGATTCTTGTTTGCCAACCACACCAGGGATGAGCCGAAGCATTCCCTCAAGAAGCATCATGGCGGGAATATCTCCCCCCATCAATACAAAATCTCCCACCGACACAGTCATATCCGCATACTCAGCCTCCACGCGGGCGTCCATTCCCTCGTATCGAGCAGGAATCAACATCAAATGCCCTGCATCTTGTGCCTTTTGTGCAATCGTTTTTAAAAGCGGTTGATCAAGTTTTTGACCTTGCGGAGAAAAAAAGATTTTAAATGCATTCCCTTTACGCTCCTGAAAGTGCTGAATCGCCTTCTCTACCACTACTGGTTTAATCAGCATACCAGCACCCGGACCAAAGGTTGGGGCGTCAATACGTTTTTTTGGGAAAGCAAAGTCAGAAAATGAAGCGGTCTCAATGGAAACTATGCCGTTCTCTTGCGCTCGTTTTAATAGACTGGTCTGCAGAAACGGCCCATAGAGCCCTTTAAAGACGGATAGTATCGATATGTTCATGATTATTTAGCAAGATCCACGGTAATTTTTTTATCATCAGCCACAACAGCGCTTACGAGCATACGCAACGCTTTGATGGTCTGCCCTGATCTACCGATCACTTTGCCACGATCTAGCTCATCTACAGTAATTTCTATGAGCGTTTTATCGTCAGTCTTGGAAACAGATACTGATGCAGCATCAGGTTTGTTTACCAGCTGCTTCACCACATATTCAACAAGTTCTTTTGTCATGCGGTGTTACTCCTTTGGCTCTTCTGCCTTTTTAGTCTCGATCTTTTTTTCTGAAGCAGTATCTTCCTGCTTTACTGATACTTCTTCTGTCTTTGGAGCGGAAGCTTTTGCAGCCTTACCTATTTCTTTCTCAGAGGCCACTTTTTTTTCGACACCCTTTGTTTTCGGCTTTACGGCTTCTTTCTTAGATTCAA
>JAUUXD010000054.1 GCA_030588705.1 bacterium
GCCATTAGGTGCAGCACCAGGAAGACCACACATGTCTTCTTCGCGCCTACACACACTCTGCAACATTCCATCTCGTGAAAAAATTCTTACCTTATTGTCATCCGCCCCACTAGCAACGTACATACTGTTGGGGGACCAAGACAGCGCATATATAGCACGCAAATTTTTTTCGTCGTCACGATGTTCCCACTCACAGAGCTTCTTGCCCTCGATAGTACAAATCTGAACTCGCCCTTCACCGCTAAAGGCAAGGTATTGACCATCGGGAGACCAAACAATTGATCCTACCGCACCATTGTGAGTATATTCACCCAACAGCTTTCCATTGCATGAAAGCCGCTTGACCGTATTTCCAACCCCAATCGCAACGCATTCACTATCGGGCGACCAATCGATTGCAGAATTATAACTTGTGGAATCATAAAAAAGCTCTGCCACATCTTGAATACCATCTTTTATGGGTAATGGTTCATGAGCAAATTCGAGAATCTTCGCCACCCCCTCCGCTGGCAATGTATCAAAGGGAGAATCAGACATCCCTTCGTCCGCCTCCATAGCATGGAGGGCAAGACAACTACAAAATAATAAAGAAAAATAGAATGATAGTTTCATAAAAAGAACCCCACTTTAACGTTAAGATTATACTGATCAACGTACCATAAAGCGGGAAGTTGTCTAGAATAGGACCTTTTGTTCCAGCCACCTTTCACCCCAATCACCCCTGGCTCCACCCGACAGGACAAATCCTACCAATCATGCTAAAATAACCTCATAGCGCTTAGATCGAAATCGCTCATACCGAGTAATGACCATGAAAAAATCCAATGTAATACTGCTTATGGTACTGTTTGTCATAAGTCTTTTGCGCCATGCTCCTCCCCATCTTCATATATCTGGCTCGGTAGGCAACGCCCTTGCTAGCGTACAGCGTATATGGTATGAATTCGCAGCCTACAGCGGTCGTGCTGATAATCTATGTAATTTGGGAATCTTCTACTACGAACACAATCAACCTGATTTAGCTGAAAAAACCTTATTAGAAGCCATCAAGAAGGAAAGTGTTGAAGCTTCCTTTCAACTCGGCTGCATATACTATGAACAGAACAAATTAGATGTAGCCGCAAAGCATTTCAAACTCTTCGCCGACCAAAGAGAAGACTTAGAAGTCCTTTGCAATTTAGGGCTGATCTATGCAGAACAAAAAAAATTTGATTTAGCAAAACAATATTACAAAAAACCGGCAGAACAGGGCATTGATACCGCCCTGGCAAATCTCGGCTTCATATACGATGAAGAGGGAAAATTCGATCTAGCAGAAAAGTATTACAAAGAAGCCGCAGATAAGGGAATGTGCACAGCTTGTGTGAACTTGGGTAGATTGTATTATCGAAACGGCAGGCTCGATCAGGCAAAAAAATATCTCAATCTGGCGGCCAATGACGGAAACGAAACCGCTGAATACTTGCTTACAGAACTTCGAAAACTACAGCCGGACCCCGATTTTATGCAACGCTATTACGAAGAGCACAACACAATCACCTCTTAAAGCAATAACTAGTTGACCAACTCCTTTGCTCCCATATCACCCACAAACCCCACAGATCTTTACAAAAAGAATCACTTTGATTATCGTAAGATACATGCAAATCGGCGATAACGAGGTTAGAATGAATAAAGAGACCAAAAATCAGGGGTATGTTTTACGCATTAGCGGGACGATTATTGATGTTCAATTTCCCGAAGATGCGGTACCACACATTCTGCATGAGCTCGAGGTTCTCCTTCCTGAAAATAATCATAAAAAGCCACAGCGAGCCAGTTTAGAAGTTGCCCAGCAGCTTGGCGACGGTGCTGTGCGCTGTATTGTGATCGAAAGCATTTTTGGCATCAAGCGCGGGCTTCCCGTTGTTGATACCGGATCGCCCATCAAAGTTCCCGTTGGCCCCAAAGTTCTCGGGCGTATTTTTAACGTTCTCGGGGAAACAATCGATGGTAAAGCACCGATCAAAAGTGATAAAAAGTGGTCCATCTTTCGCGATCCTCCTGCGTTTATCGAACAAAAATTAGAAGACGAACTCCAAGAGACCGGCATCAAAGTGATCGACATCATGTGTCCCTACATAAAAGGTTCAAAAATTGGCCTCTTTGGCGGTGCTGGTGTGGGAAAAACGATTATTGTTCAAGAACTTATTCGTAACATAGCCACCGAGCATGACGGTGTTTCCGTGTTTACCGGTATCGGGGAACGTACCCGCGAAGGAAACGAACTCTGGCTTGAGATGAGAAACTCCGGCGTTATTAATAAAACGGCACTCGTGTTTGGCCAGATGGGTGAAATGCCCGGCGCACGGTTGCGCGTGGGGTTAACCGGACTCACCATGGCGGAATATTTCCGCGATGAAGAAAAAAAAGATGTGCTTCTGTTTGTGGATAACATCTTCCGATTTGTCCAAGCTGGTGCGGAAGTTTCTGCCCTTCTTGGCCGTATGCCATCTGCCGTGGGCTATCAGCCAACGCTAGCAACCGAGATGGGGGCATTCCAAGAGCGTATCGCCAACACCGTCAACGGTTCTATTACTTCCGTGCAGGCAGTGTATGTGCCGGCTGATGATATCACCGATCCAGGACCTGCCACCACGTTCATGCATTTAGACGCCAGCACCGTGCTCTCACGTAAGCTGGTTGAACTTGGTTTGTATCCAGCAATCGATCCGCTCCAATCAGCATCAAAGGGATTACGTCCAGAAGTGGTTGGAGAAAAACATTATCGCGTGGCTCGCAAAATTCAGCATATTTTACAACGATACAAAGAGTTGCAGGATATAATCGCCATCTTGGGGATGGAAGAGCTTTCAGAAGAAGATAAAACCATCGTTAGACGAGCAAAGAAAATACAAAAATTCTTAACGCAACCCCTCTTTACCGCTGAGTTCGCCACCGGCATGGAGGGTAGATATGTGCCAATGAAACAGGCCGTGGATGATTTTGCCAAGATTATTGATGGTGAATTCGATAAACTCCCTGAAGATGCATTTTATATGGTTGGTTCGCTCGAGGAAGTGATTCAAAAAGCAAAACGTCTAGAATCCTAATATGAAACTAATTATCAGCACCCCGTCTTCCTACCGAGAACTTTCCGTTGCGTGGCTTGAATTTAATGCACCAACCGGCAACTATGTTATCCAACAAGGCCATGCTCCTATGATCATGACACTTGTGCCCAATCAAAAACTTATCTTCCGTTTAAAAAGCGGCAAAGAGGAATCTATCCTCATTCGCCAAGGGATGGTAACCATTGGGCGGGAAGAAACCACTGCCATCATCACGGAACAAGAAGCGTAGATCGCAATTCTTGCTATAAACTCGATATGCAGTACTCTGTCCCCCCGGTAAAAAGCTCTAAAATAAAAGGGACTCCTCTAATTATGAAAACAGTATTAGGCCACATCATATCCGGATCGCTCACCGAGGGGCTTATTATGCGTATCGCCCCGGGCACCAATCTTGAAGAGATCAAAACAGGCAAATTCCTATCCATTAAAGGATCACAACATAAATTCTTCTCTTTGATTACCGATCTTTCCCTTGCGGTCACACACCCTGATATCCTTCTGTTTCCACCAAATAAAGATGAAAAACTCCTTGCCGATCTGCTCAAACAACGCAACACGTACGCCACTGCCACACTCAAGCCGATGCTCATGCTCGATACTAATGATCAACCCATGCCGGTTAAAACAATTCCTGCTCACTTTGCATCAGTGTATGAAGCAGATAAGCGCGACATTGCCCTCATTTTTGGTGATGAAGCGGATCCAACCAAACGATATTTTACGATTGGTTCACCACTCGATATGGATACACCGGTTTGCCTAGACCTTGAGAGGCTCACCGAGCGTAGCAATGGGATCTTTGGCAAGACAGGAACCGGAAAAACCTTTTTAACGCGCCTGGTGCTTGCTGGCCTCATTAAAAATAAAAAGGCGGTCAATCTTATATTCGATATGCATAGCGAATATGGCTTGCAGGCTCGCAAAGAAGGAGTGAATCAATCATTCGTGAAAGGACTCAAAACGTTGTTTCCTGATCGGGTAGCAATATTTTCACTTGATCCTGAATCCACGCGCCGCCGTGGCACCAGCCCGGATGTGGAGATCACGATCAGCTATCAATCAATTCAGGTGGAAGATCTTTTATCCCTCCAATCAGAACTGAATCTGCATACCACCGCCGTTGAAGCGGCCTACTTGATTCACGCAAAATATAAACAGAACTGGCTCCAAGCCCTTCTCTCTCATGGGGAAGATCTAAAAGAGTTTGCCAACGCAATCGGCGCTCACCCCGAATCGATCGCCGCGCTCTATCGCAAGCTTAAGCGATTGGAACGGCTACCCTTCTTAACAATGGATCCTCCCGCAAATAACCATTCAGTGATCGATCAGATGATGGAATATATCGATCGAGGCATCAATATCGTTGTTGAGTTCGGGAACTTCACACAAACGTTTGTGTATCTTTTGATTGCCAACATCATCACCCGCCGCATCCACACCGCCTATATCGCCAAAACAGAACGGTTTTTAGGATCACAAAAAAAAGAGGATACGCCACAAAAACTGATGATCACGATCGAAGAGG
>JAUUXD010000032.1 GCA_030588705.1 bacterium
GTGTCTTTGAATGGGTCCCCAACGGTATCGCCAACAACGGCCGCTTTATGGGCATCAGAGCCTTTACCGCCAAGATGGCCCGCTTCAATATATTTCTTCGCATTATCCCACGCTCCCCCACTATTTGCCATCATGAGCGCCAGAAGGACCCCAACAAGCGTGGCCCCAACCAAAAAGCCACCAAGAGCCATCACACCGAGGCTATATTTAATCACAATAGGAAGCCCCACGGTAATCACGCCTGGCAGAATCATCTCCCGCAATGAAGCTTTGGTGCTGATCATCACACATCGTTTATAATCTGGTTCTGCTTTGCCTTCCATCAATCCGGGAATCTCTTTAAACTGGCGACGAACTTCAAAAACCATCTGCAATGCTGCTTGGCCCACTGAACGCATGGTGAGCGCTGAAATCAAGAACGGAACCGTTGCACCAATAAACATGCCGGTCAATACCAACGGCTGCAAAAGATCAAGCCCCGCAATGCCAGCCTCTTGCGCATACGCAGAAAAAAATGCCAATGCCGTCAATAACGCGGATCCGATCGCAAAGCCTTTACCCATGGCTGCTGTAGTATTGCCAAGTGCATCAAGTTTATCCGTAATGGCACGTACACGTGGTTCAAATCCAGACATTTCAGCAATACCGCCCGCATTATCAGCAATGGGGCCATACGCATCCACCGTCATGGTGATACCAACCGTTGCAAGCATAGAAACCGCTGCCAATGAAATACCAAACAGGCCACCACCATACATATGTGCAATCAACACAATGCCCGCAAGAATAATAACGGGAGCCACCGTTGATTCCATACCAACCGACAACCCATCGATTAAGTTGGTTGCAGCACCAGACTCAGAACTTTTAGCAATCCCCTCCACTGGCTTACCACCGGTATAGTATTCAGTGATCAAACCAATTACAATACCAGCCATACAGCCTAAGAAAATGGAAATGTATAAATTTTGATCAAGTTGAAAATAGTTCAAGTAATAGTAGGATCCAGCCAAGAGAAACGCAATAGCAAAATAGGTTGCGTTACGAAGCATAGCAGCTGGGCTTGTTCGCAATACAAGATTAGATAGTAAACCGATCATAGAACCGCCAAGGCCGAACACCGCAAGCATTAATGGCAATGAAATGTATTGCAAAGAAGTACCATAGGTATTCAATCCTAAAATAATCGATGCGACTAATGCGCCAACGTATGATTCATAAATATCAGCACCCATGCCCGCTGTATCGCCAACACAGTCACCCACGTTGTCGGCAATCACCGCAGGATTACGTGGATCATCTTCAGGAATACCCACTTCAATCTTACCCACTAAGTCCGCACCAACATCAGCTGATTTGGTGTAGATCCCGCCGCCAACACGGGCAAAGAACGCCACCAGGCTACCGCCCAAACTAAAGCTGGTAAGCAATATCACAAAATCTGAATGGCTTAAGAAATAATAAAAGATCCCTCCAACCCCTAAAAGGCCAAAGCTTGCTACCGCAAATCCCATCACACCACCACCAAAAAGTGCAACGAGGAATGCTTCGTGTTCACCAGAATTTTTTGCTGCCATCGTAGTACGAACGTTTGCCATGGTAGCTGCCTTCATACCAAGAAGTCCGGTCATGGATGAAAAGATCGCACCAAGAACAAATATACCGGCTGCTAATGGAGAAAAAAAGTAGCCCAGAACCACTGCCACCGCGACTACTGCCACCGAAATAAGACGATACTCTTCCCGTAAAAATGTCATTGCACCATCACGAATAGCCTCTGCAATACGCTCCGCCTTTTTATTATTCACCGGGATCGAACTAATCCTACTAAGTAGGCTGATAACAACAATAAGCCCACCTATCGCGGCTCCTCCAAAGATCAGAAAATACTGCTGCAATAACATAGAAACTCCTAATGGTTGAACATTAATTCAATTAAATACGCAAAAATAAGAAGTTTATTCTACCACACCCATCCATTTTGTAAAGATTACAAAAGGGCTTTAACCCCTCTGGAACGATAGAATGATCGGATAATTTCTCGCTCACTAAATGGAACCTTTTTCTTCCCTAGCAGCTGATACTCCTCCTGCCCTTTCCCCAGTAATGCAATGATTGATCCCGCATGGGTTCGCTCATATGCCACACGAATCGCACGAGCACGATCCAATTCTACCATCACCTTCTGCCGGTTGTTTTCTTTAACCCCTTGATAAATCTCAGCAACAATCTGTCCTGGATCCTCGCTACGGGGATTATCCGTGGTAAGAATAACCAAATCAGCATATTCTGCTGCAATGCATCCCATTTCAGGACGTCGCCCATGGTCTCGTTCCCCTCCTGCGCCAAACACCACCACAAGCTGATCAGTTTGCTCACGAAGCATTGAAAGGAGAACCTGGTAGGATGATGGATTGTGCGCATAATCAATGACCACGGTGGCCCCGCTTGGTAAATGATGCTGTTCAAGACGTCCTGGCAAGCCCGGAAATGTTGCAAATCCTTTTTGTAATTGCTGCCATGAAAGCCCCGCACGCAATGCACCAGCCGCCGCTGCCAACATATTGTACAAATTATATTCTCCACATAAAGAATCCGATACAACCGTATGTTTTGTATTTTTATGAATAATGGAGGCAGAAAGAACAAGCCCTTCACATTCTTCTAGAATGCCACGCATCTGCACCGCATCAGTATGAATTCCAAACCTATGCACCCCGTCTATACGTTCAAGCCGCTCATCGTCGCCGTTCACCCAAACTAACGCCCCCTCCTTTCCAAAAGAACAGAACTTCATCTTTGCATCCACATACTCGTTCATGGAGGTATAAAATTCAAGATGCTCACGAGCAATGTTGGTTATAATCATTACATCAAACGCGATCCCATCGATCCGATGAAGCGATATTGCCTGCGCTGCCACTTCCATCACCACCCATTCAATACGTTCTTCCACACACCGCTTTAAAAATTGATGCAAGTAATCGGGCTGAGGCGTGGTGAGCGAGGCCGTAAAGATTTGCGTGCCAATCATATTTTCAACAGAGCTTACCAACGCCACATGATGGCCGGCCTGTTTTAAAAGATGAGCAAGGAGATATGCGGTAGTTGTTTTTCCTTTGGTACCCGTAATACCGATTATTTTTAGCTTTTTTGATGGATATCCCGCGGCATGCGCGCTCAACACAGCCAACGCTTTGCGCGTATTGGCCACTCGCTCTATCACCACTCGTTTTTTATCGGCCAAATCCAACAGTTCCGGAGAGAGAGATGCTTCCACATCTATTACCACATGCGTTGCCCCCTTTTTAATCGCATGGACAATAAAGGAAACCCCATTTTCAGAAAAACCTTTTATAGCCACAAATGTGGAGCCCGGACCAATATAATCAGTATGACACGCAACCGGATAGACCGATGGCAATGTTCCTCGTTCCACTATGCATCTTTCATACGTTTGCGAAACTCACGCGCTAGTTTAGGAAGAAGCCAGAGAATCCCGAATAAGTTAATCACGAGAAGCAGTGCAAGAATAATTCGAACCGCATACCAAACCATATGCACGTTCACTACTGCACCAATAAAGGCCGCTGCACAATAAAACAGCGCAAACAGAGTTTCATATTTTCCATTGGTTAATGAAAACCATGCTGCTCGGCTAATGTAGGCATATGTAACAAGAACACCCATACCAAAACTGATTGCAAGGAAACTCACAATCCAACCACCCCACTGACCAAACACCGTATTAAAGGAAGCAATCGTTAATGCAGCACTCGTGAGCCCCGAATCCCATACACCGCTCACCACAATACAAAGCGCAATAAGAAAACAAACAATACTACTTATAAATGTACTGACCATCCCCATTAAGCCACTTTTCATCGGATCTTTGCTTCCCGTATACCCAAACAAAATCGCTGCCGTACCCAAGCCAGACTCCGTTGCAGTAATTGATAAGTTCATTCCTTCACGCAATGCCTGCAATACGGTGAACCCCAAAAAGCCTCCCGCAACCGATTGCGGACGAAATGCACTCACCACTATCAAACGAAGTGCTTCATACAATGCGCCATGATGATACCCAATGATCAAAAACGTAGAACCAAAAAAAACAAGAACTTTTATCGGAACAATCCGATCAGAGACCGCAATAATACGCTGAGCGCCACCAAATACTACATAGCCAATGAATACGGCGATAGCGGCTGCAATCACATACGAATTGATCTGCCACGTGGTGGCAACACTTAGGCTGATCGAATGGGTTTGCATCGCATTTCCCACAACAAGCCCAAAAATCAAACAAAGAAATGCATACAACATGGACAGAAACTTTCCACCAATCACATCCTCTAAATAAAGCATTGGACCACCAAGAGCACTATCTTTTGAAACGCGCGCTCCATACCAGGTACTCGCAAACACCTCTGCAAAACGAATGGCCATTAAGATCATACCAACGATAACAACCCAAAGGGCTGCACCAGGGCCACCAATAAACACCGCAACAGCAGCTCCCATCACACTTCCATTGCCCAGATTAGTACTCAACGTATTTACGAACGCCTGAAACGGGGACATCTCTCCGGTAACTTCCGTTTTTTTTGCAGAAGGAAAAATGGCTCGCCATGCAGCAATGAAGTAGCGAACTTGTACAAAGCGCAAGGAGATCGTACAGAGAAGACTAATGCCAACAGTGTATAAAATTAATGGCCACGTAAGCAGCCACTCTATGCCATCAAGCAATATGACAAGCAGACTCCTGCTGGATGAAATCATATGAATCCTTTTGAAAACATCTATAATGCACTGTTATAATACGATCTCCACAGTATACTATTTTTAAAGATGAATGATATAAGGGTATATTCATGAAAATCGCCGCTCTTGATCTGGGAGACAAATGGACCGGATCGGCAATCTCAGACTCTCTCGGCATCACCACGCGCCCCTATACCACCGTGGCCACCAAAGAACTACCAAGCTTAATCACCAAACTGATCGATGAGGAAAGAGTACGCACAATCGTGGTGGGGTACCCCAAAACACTCAAGGGAACCGAAAGCGAACAAACTAAAAAAACAAAAGAGCTCTTTGATCAGCTTCAGCAAACCTTCCCTCAAATCAGTTGGGAGTGGTGGGATGAGCGGCTCACAAGCAAGCAGGCAGCCAAGCTGAAAAAACAAAAAACCAAGGAGGATAAGCTCGCATCCCATTCGATTGCAGCAGCACTCCTTTTAATGGTTTATCTGGAATATAAAACCTATCAATAAGGAGATCTGAGGCCTTGATTGACAAGTGGAGCATTCCTTGAGTAGGGTGATTAAGAGAGTAAAGTAATGCCCGGTAACCATAAAACGTTCAAACACCATCAAAAATGAGGGGTTTGTTTTATGGTTGCTTATTTCGTTAAAAAGGAGACAGTGATGAACTGTAAAAAATGTGGCGGTCTGGTGGTGCTGCAATCGTTTTTTGATCATTTTCTCAATTTTGAGGGGTGGAAATGTCTGAATTGTGGTAAAATAATGGTGAAAAAAGAAAAAACAATAGAATCCGACTCCTTCAGTGTATTTTATCAACAACAAAAATGTAAAAATCGCACCTAACGGTATGAACATATTCCTCGCAATCCAAAACAACTATCACAACGTCCAACTCGCCCTGTTTGATGGACAAAAAATGCTTGCTCAACGCTCAATTGATAAAAAAGAAGCGAGCAAGCTGCTCATCATCAAGCTTGCAAACCTTCTCGATCAGCAACAGATCAAGCTCGCCGACCTTCCCTTCATCGCAGCAAATCAAGGGCCCGCACCATTCACTACACTTCGTGTGGTTATCGCTTCGGTAAATGGGCTCAGTTTTGCATCAAATATCCCGCTTATTGGAGTAGACGCATTTGATGCAATGCAGGCAGAATGGAAGGACCCCTCCTACCCCACCACCATAATCCTCTTTAATGCATTTGCTGGCGAGGTGTATTTTGCTATAGAACAACCAGGACAATCAATCACAAAGGGATATCAGCATATTGATTCTTTGCTTGAGCAAAGCACGCACTTATCAGGAACCATTCGATTTATTGGAAACGGTACACACCTGTACCATGAAAAGATACGGAGTCGGTTGGGCAATAAAGCATACATTCCCGAACCGGTACCAAGCTACAGCTCCATTGAAAAGATTGCTCTGTTGGGATATCAACAATGGCAGAAAGGAAATCGGGGTTCACATCAGCTGCTTCCGCTCTATCTTAAAAAACATCCTGCCCAACTGCGCTTCAGTTCTTCTTCTGACTACTGAAAAGAAGGTCAATCTTGCGATATCCTTTTTGGAATGATAGCTGCTTTGCACTTCCCACGGCAGGATCGAGTATCAGATCCGGGCGAGCTCCCACACGAAGTAATGCTCGCACCATAGGGAGATTCTTTTTATTAACTGCGCCCATGAGTACGGTACGTTTTTTATCGAATGAGTAGTTTGGATTTGCGCCAAGCTCTTTCACAAGAAGAGCAACAAACTCCGGCGGCCGTGACTCCAACACAACACGCCGTAAAAGCTCTGATGCTTGCTTCTTGGTAGGACGTATGCCATGAGCTATCAAGGATTTCAGCCCGGCAACATCCCCCTCATCAATTACTTTGTCTAACGAATGCTGTATCCAGCGAGGAATAATTTTTCGTATATCAGAACGTTTGGCCCAGGCTAAAATCGGCGGAATAGCCGCATTGTAAAAACCAATCGCGTTATAAAATACAGGATATTCAGCAAAAAGGTCTGTCATTTTAGTAATAAAAATGTTCTGCTTTTCCCGTTTTGGATCATGTACGATTACCGCAAGAAGGAGTTGGATTTTTTGTTCAGGGGTGAATGTACGTGCCTCGTCATTTAAAAGCGCATCAAATACTTCAAAGAAAACTTTATCATCAAATTGATGCAATATGCGCGCAATCGTATCAATATTCACCGCAAGAAGGAGGGGATCTAGATAATCAAGCGCATCCTGTTTAGTGAGGATAATACGAGCAACATCGTCACCAACATCAATAGTTGAAGCTGTTGGACCGTTTTTTCGGCCATGCAACACACCAAGACTTGCACTGAAAAGTAATAAAACGACAAGTAGTAACGCTATGTCATACGACTTTTTTTTCACCCTATCCCCCTTAAAACGTATAATGAACTATTACAAAATTAAGTGTAACGGCCCCGTTTATCCAAAATCAACCCTTTTATGTACTATTTGCACCAACGGCTCATTTAGCACATGCCCATAAAGACTGATCGAAAACATTAAGGTGAGGAGTTTTTAGCTGCTTTCACAGAAAGCAGCGGCATTCTTCGTCCTTTTACGCTTTCTCCACGGATCCTGAACCAACAGGACATACGATTCATAAGGCGCCCCATATACCGTTGGGCATGTATGCAATGCGCAATCAATGAGCTACCTACCGTTTGAAACCAGGTCCACAGCAGAGACGGATCTTCCATCGCTTCATCCAATATCGCCAATAAATCCTCATCATCCGATATGATGTCATCATCAAGATCAAGTACCGGATCCCCATCATCCTGCAGTTGCTCATGCAATTGGTCAATGGTGGAGTGGGCATAGAGCGCAGGTAGTACCACGATATTGGCGCACAACATAAAAAATAGAAGTAATAACCTTTTTTTCATAACTATATCTTCTCTCGTTTTATCATATCTCTTAAAAAATATTGTCCCACAACCGCCGCTCTAGCATATCAGCTCTCCTTGCATATACCAGCGCACCTAGCATACACTGATCCCCATACCTGTATAGGACAAACTATAGTAAAAAAGGCCACTCTTATGAAAAATGGATCGTCAGTTACTGCACTTATTATTCTCGACGGATTTGGCTACCGTGAAGCAATAAACTACAACGCTATTTATCATGCCCATACCCCCAATTATGATACATGGATGCAAGAGTATCCCCATGCAATTTTAGGTGCATCCGGCACACACGTGGGACTTCCCGAAGGAAATATCGGCAACTCAGAGGCAGGGCACCGTACCATTGGATCAGGACGTATCATCAAAGAAGCGATCACCATCATCAACGACGCCATTGCTACCAAATCATTTTTTTCTAATCCCATTCTGATAAGCACGCTTAAAAAACTGAAGACGGATAAGACATTACATCTTATGGGACTTTTATCTGATGCTGGCGTACATGCCGATCTCAAGCAACTCTATGCCCTTCTTGAGGTAGCAAAACAGCAGGGGATCACCAATATCGTAATTCATCCATTTCTCGATGGACGAGATACCCCACCACAATCGGCTGGCCAGTACCTGCAACTCCTTGAAAAGAAACTCAAGGAGCTTGGCATCGGGAAAATAGGATCAATCCATGGAAGATTATATGCCATGGATCGTGATAAAAACTGGAATAGAACTGAGCAAAGCTATCGTACACTCACTGAACCACAGCAAATCCCCTATCCCTCATGGGAACAAGCAGTAGAACATTACTACACCATCAACACCACCGATGAGTTTATTCCTCCTACTCAGCTTGATAAGGATGCCTACATCAAGAACGGTGACGGTATCCTATTCTTTAATTTCCGTCCCGATCGCGCTCGCCAACTTACTACAGCATTTATCGATCCCGATTTTGATAGCTTCAAACGAAACCTTCTCAAGCTTGCCTTTTTTATTACCCCAACAGTATACAATACCAAGTTGCAAACGGAGGCACTCTATCCAGCACAAAAAGATGCAAAAAATTCTCTTAAAGACGTCTTGATGCAGCACGACAAAACTATTTTCTCCATCGCAGAAACGGAAAAATATGCCCATGTTACCTATTTTTTTGATGGAGGCCGCGAGGATTCTACTCCCAATGAAACGCGAGCTTTGGTCCCCTCCTTACACACCAAACAATATGCAAAACAGCCAGAAATGTCGGCCCAAGCTATTACCAGCAAACTACTCGAATCTTTAAAAACAAATCCGTGTGATTTCTACCTCATCAATTACGCAAATGCTGATATGGTGGGGCATTCAGGAAACTTTGGCGCCACAATTAAGGCAGTAGAGTGCCTTGATAAAGAGCTGGGTATTCTCTACAACCAGATCGTCGAAAAGATGGGGGGCACCATGTATGTAACTGCCGATCATGGTAATGCGGAAGATATGTATGATGAGGAAGCACATCAGCCACGAACCGCTCATACCACCAACCCGGTTCCATTCATCATGCTGCGCACCGATCTAAAGGGAAAAGGAGAGGAAAAGCTTCCACTCACCCAACTTT
>JAUUXD010000028.1 GCA_030588705.1 bacterium
ATGAGAATGTGTACTCTTTGTTAATGCTGATATATCGCCACTTTGTACAAGTAATAGACCTAGTCCGAGTAATGCAAAATAGTTATACTTCTTCATACCCCTTACCCTCCAGATATAGGTTGTGTGCCAATTATTGACTCAGCTTTTTCTACAAATTTCCCTCTTAGTATCGCTTCCTGTTTGATTCTTTCGCTTTTTTGCTTTTCTATAAGTTTTGTCGCAAAATTATACATAGAACGATCTCTCTTTTCATCAGCAATCCATTGGACCGCTTCTAGTCCTTGAATGCTAAACCGTTCCTGCACTCCTGTTATAAAAGAACGCGCTTCTTCATGTGCTTGTTGGCCTTGCTCAACAAGCTCCAACAATCTCAAATCATTAAATCCGGTACTTGAGTTATAGACATCGACCTTAAATCTTCTCACAGCATTTTGTACGGTAGGTTCCATGGACGCCTTACGAGAACGAACGCCAAGACCAGCAAGCACAGCAACTACACTCATCAAGAGGGCAATCCCCCCTGCTTTTTTACCAAGTTCTTTAATGCGAGCTCGTTGCAGATCCGTGCAACTCTTTGTCACCCAGCACGCACGCAGAGATCGTAATTCCGTCCAATATTTTTGTGCTATTTCCTTGGCTGCCGCTGCCCTTTCTCTTGCCCGAGAAAAAACCTCAACCGAAAAGCTCGTCTGAGCTTGGAGCATAAGAATCATTACCAAAAGATATTTTTTCATACTGTTCCCTTCCCTATTTTTTTCTTCCTCCACTTCTTCTTCTATAAGTATGATAGCAAATACAACCCCCTAAAATAAAGGGTTTTGACGGGTTGATACCCCTACGGAGCCCCTGTTAGGAGAATAGCTCGTGCTGGAGCGGCTTCCAGGCCTATGATCGCCAGAGGTAAACATACGAGAAAATAGGTTCCTGCCTGCACATGACCTAGGCGCAATCCCTCAATAATGGCAATATCAGCCTGCATGAGTGTTTTATGAGTTCGATGCTCTGGATCCCCCCGCTCAATACCCAGATAGTCGATCCCCACCGCCTTTATATGCTTTTCAGCCAGATAATGCGCTCCCGATGGATCTAAGGAGATAAAATCTTTTGCAAACGGATCAGTGGGTTCATAGGCACTATTGGCGGTACGAAGAAGCACAATATCTCCTTCTTCCATCTCATACCCATGCAAATCCTCCTCGGTGATAGAATCGCCTATCGTAGGAAGATCAAGCAGTATCGCTTTTCCCATAAGCCGATCAAGATGCATTTCATCAATCGTCTTGCCATCCTTTAAAAAATGGGACGGCGCATCCACATGGGTTCCGGTGTGGGAGTTAAAACAAAGCGATGATTCACGCACGCCGTCTTTATCAAAGGTTTTCAACTGCGTAAACATAATAGTTTTTTGATCTTTGTATTCGGTGGTGGCATCAGAAATGGGCCAACTGATATCTATTATTTTCATACGTCACCCTTTCTTTCGCTTTACCTCGTGCCCTCCAAATTTGTGTCGCAGCATCGCAATAACCTTTGTGGCATAATCTCCACCACTCTCGCGCGACCATGCACGCACCTTGAGCGCATTTTCAATAACGGGGACTGAAAGATGATGTTTCTTCGCTTCCTGAACCGTCCATTTCCCTGTGCCTCCCTCTGCAATTTCACCACTAACATCAGAAAGTGCTTGCCCCTCCTCAAAAACTTCATGCGCAAGACCCAACAAAAACGAACGTATGATAGAGCCTTCGTTCCAAATGCGACTGATCTCCTCAAGATCGAGCCCCATCTTTTTAAACGTGCCCTCCTTGATGATTTGAAAACCTTCCGCATACGCTTGCAGCAAGCCATACTCAATGCCGTTATGAATCATCTTCACGTAATGGCCTGTCCCTGAAGGGCCCACATGGCCTAAACCACCCGGTGCTGCAATCGCTACTAATAATGAATGAATTTTTGTATATGCCGCTTCATCGCCACCAACCATCAAACAAAAACCGCCCAAGCGCCCCGCAATACCACCGGAGGTGCCACAATCGAGAAATATGATGCCATCAGTAGCAACTGCCTTTGCACGCCGCATTGAATCTTCATAATAACTGTTTCCTCCATCAATGATGATGTCATTAGCTTTCAGATGAGGTTTGAGTTCATCAACCACCGCATCAACCGCCGAAATGGGAATCATCAACCAGATCACGCGAGTTTGTTTGGCTAGATCGGCAAGATCATCGGCAAGAGTTACTCCCATTTGCCCAGCCAGCTTTTGGGGTTCCTCGCCACGATCATACCCAATCACGTTGTGCCCAGCCTCGAGCAAACGAAATGCAATAGCATTACCCATCTTTCCTAACCCAACAATTCCTATATTCATGATCGCCACCTCATCCCATGTTTCTGTTCAAAATCAGTTATCTCTTTCGGTCCATCACTCTCGCATGGATATTCATACAGGGGAAACTTCTTTGTTTTCACCTCATCGATAATCTGCCACGCATACTCAATCTCATCGAAGCGTACCGAAATAGATTGTTCTCCACGAATAACTTCCTCGATGACCACTTCATATGAATGCGGCGTTATATCACCAAACAAACAGCTGTGGCAAAATTCCATCGAAACCGGCATCACCTCTTGGCTGTATCCCGGTTTTTTTGCATTTAAGCTCAAAGAAAAGGTTGCTTCCGGAGACACTTCAATGGTGAGCCAGTTTGAGGGGACCGGACAACTGTGCGTAAGCAGGCAATCCACTTGTTTGAACTTTATCTGAATAACCGTCTGTTTCTTACGCAAACACTTTCCTGTTTTCACATAAAATGGCACCCCCGCCCATCGTGGATTATTTACGCGTAAAAAGAGTAAGGCAAACGTTTCCGTTTTGGATTGTGGATCCACATTCTTTTCTTTCGTATACCCCTCATACTGCCCAAGCATTCCATCTACAATCTCAACCTTCTCGAGCACCTCCGCTCTTCGGGAACGTACATAATTACCCGATAATTTCTCCGGCGATTCCATCGCAATTAATGCAAGAAGCTCAAGCATATGATTCTGCATCACATCAGAAAGAGCGCCGTATTTATCGTAATAGCCACCACGCCCTTCAAGCGCAATCTCCTCGCTAATCACAATCTGAACCTGATCGATATACCGATTGTTCCACAACGGCTCAAACACACAGTTGGTGAATCGAATTAAGGCAATATTACTCACCAGTTCTTTTGTTAAAAAATGATCGATACGATAGATCTGACTTTCCTCAAAATGCTCTTTTATACATGCATTAATCTCCCGTGCCGATTGTAGATCGTGCCCAAACGGTTTTTCATACACAATACGCTGCCAGGGAGTTTCATGTTCAGTGCGGCGCACCACTAGTTTTGATGTTGCAATATATCGCGTAATCGAGCAAAAATATTCTGATGCAGCCGCTAAATAGACCAACCGATTACCACTCATCGCATGCTCTTTTTCTAACGAAGCCACAAAGCTTTCAAGCACCACAAAATTACTTTCATTGCCAAAATCGAGCTGCTGATAGAAAAATCGATCCACCATTTTCTGCCAAACCGCATCATCAATCCCATGAATAAACGGCTTTGCCTGATCAAGAATCTGCTGCGCACCGCTTTCTTCTAGTGCCGCACCAACAATCAAAAACTTTTCCAACTTCTCACGCACTATCAACCGGTATAACGCTGGCAACAGTTTTCGTTTTGCCAAATCACCCGTAACCCCCAGGATTATAATTGTGACATCATTCATGGTCTAAAATCTCTCTTGTTTCTTTTTTGTATAGCTCAACTTGCGGCTGATCAAAGGGATTAATATCAAATAAAAAGCCGAGATACATGATCTCCACCATCTTTAATTGCATAAACTGGCCAATGGTATATGCAGAGATTTCTGGCAACGCAATCATCATAAAGGGGCGCTTATCATGTTCATATGCCTTTTGCGTGCCTCGCTCAATCGCATCCATAATTTCAGCAAATGATTTTCCACGAATCATCGGCACTAATTCATCAAATGGGCTTCCTGTGGTAACCGCTAAAGTATCTTCCTGTGGTGTAGAAAGAAAACTAGTGATTCGATTGTACGGCCCACCAAGATAGAGCTGCGCCACAGAATGCAAATCTTCCGGCCCCACAGAAACCGTGGGGGTAATACCAACATTCACCCGCTTGCCTTGCCGATTATCTGCTTTACCAAGACTTTCCCCCACCAGCTGCCGATACCAATCTGCAACGGCATGCAATGGACGAGAAAAAAGAAACGTATCATGAATTATAAAGCCTGCACGGTACTGCTCATAAAGAATGGCAGCACTCATCGCTGCGGGATTGTTCATAATGGTGGTATCAGAACAGGATTCCTTCATGCTCTGCGCCCCATCACGCAAGGCAACAAGATCAAACCCCATCATTCCAAGAGGAAACAACCCAACGGCAGAAAACACCGAATAGCGGCCGCCCACTAATTTAGACACCGACAAACAACTCATTGCATGCGTTCGTGCAACATTCCACAAGGGGGAGTCTTCATCAGTAATTGCCACCACATACTCTTGGTACGGCTTGTTATATTCCGTCAACAACTTGATAAAAAGCTGTGCGTTGGCAATCGTTTCAGTGGTAGTCCCTGATTTGCTAATGACGGTAATAAGGATTTCTTTGCCCGCCTGAATAACCGCCTCACAAACCTTATATACCTCCTGGCAATACCTGCCATCAAGCGAATCCAAAAAATAAACGGAAGGCGCAGCACCGCTTCTCAACGCTTGGTAGACTGCCCGAGCCCCCAGGCTTGAACCTCCCATCCCAATGATCACTAAAACTGCTGGCTTGAGCTGCCGCTTTTGCGCAACAACCTCTTGCACCGTGGCGAGTAGGTTATCGTCTGATGGCAGACTGAGCGATGCATACTCATCCGAATACCCAGCACCCCATGCAGCCTTAATCCGCTCACATTCCGGTTTGAGCCGCTCTTTAATCGCCTGTATTTTGTCCTGGGCAACCCCACTATGTTGCCATGAAAATTTGATCTGCTTCATTCTAATACTCCGATTTGATATCAATTGCCGATTACTATAGTGAACCTGACCAAATAAGTAAACCAGCCAAGGGAGCAACGCCAGATGACCAATTTGACAAAAACCAGCAAAACTATAGGCTTAATCGTGATATCACCACACTTTTCTTGGTAGGCATTGATACCGTTTCAGGGTTAGGGGAAGAGGTTCATGAGAACCACACAGTTTATTCAAAAGTTTATGCTCGTTGCGCTTGTAAGCACTATTCTTGGTGCTCTGCCTGGTTGCAAACGAAAACCCGGTTCAGCAGCCTATCTGCGGCCTCTTGCCACCTACATTGATTACCAAAAAACAAAGCAAGGGATCACCCTCCGCGCAAAAAAACTTTCTGCAGAAGATTGTAAATCTCTGCTGGGCAATCGAGCAGGACTTCTATTTAAAAAGCGTCGCCGTAAAAAACCAATAATGCCTATTCAGATTTCTATCACCAACCAAACACGAAGCTTGGTAGCGCTCCAGCCAAAAGACATTAATCTTGAATTAACACCCTATAATGCCGTAGCTAATCGCCTACAACGCAGCTCATTCGCCCAAGCGTTTGGGAAGCTATTCGGCGGGATCGCTATTGCAGGAACCTTGATTGCCGGGAGCTTAGTAGCACTGAGCACCAGTGGTGTGTTGCTCGTGGTTATCGGCAGCATCAAAGCATTTGCACCTGCGGCATTGATTGGCAGCTCTGCATTATTAATAACACCATTTTTTCTCGTGGTAGCTACCCCTGCCGTATCGACTGCAACGGTGGTACGCACATCCAGGCAAAACGCTGCTATCAAGCGCAATCTTAAAGAAAACAGCTTACGGCATACCGTATTGGTGGAACCAGGTGAAACATTAGATACGCTCATTTTTGTAACCAAGCAACAATACAAGCAGGAATTCGATATAACCATGCGCAATCCGCACAATCCACAGAATCGCATCCTTTTTCATGTAAAACTTCTTGATCATGCATAAGAGATCGCGTACACTGCTCGGCTAAATATACACAACTCAAAATGAAGGGATTATATGAACCAAAATATCTTCAGCCATACTGCTCGTATAACTGCTTTTGCAATCGGCCTTTTTATCCCCTCCCTCAACTTTTGCCCGTCAGCTACACCACCACCGATACATCCCGCAACTTCGTGTAAAGATTTAGAGGAAAACTATGAAGCAGATACGAAGCGAAAGCTCAAATTGGCGAGGGCCATCAATGAAACTGATTTTAAATCCTTTAAAGAGTTAATGTTCGCCTATTTTGATCATAAAGACAATCATGTAGATCCTAATTTCGCCATTCCTCGTAAAAGTAAAAAAAAAGAACCAATCATACCGATATTTAGGGTCTTGGAAGCAAACGATCACTTGCATAGGGGCGTTCAATATCATGGCAATGTAGCTAGGCGACTACTTATGTTACAGCTTCTACTTGGAAAAGGAGCAAACTTTGATGTCACCAATAGAAAGGGGCAAAGACCAATAGACCTTGCCAATGAGGCAGAAAGAGCCCTATTTGAGAAGTATGGCACACAAAAGAGCGATACTGAGAAATAGGCCCCATTAATCGCACATGTTTTCAATCAACAGATAGGCCGCCGCTCCATACAAGCTCACATTATAATCAGTAATCACCCAGATGGGCACCTCCTTTAAAAGCTCCGCTTGCTTACCACAGTTCACAAACTCATCCATAAATTGTGGTAGCTTAAACATTTCAAGATTGTTGGCGGCAATACCTCCTGCAATGTACACCCCGCCACAAGCAAGCACATCTAAGGCAAAGTTTTTTGCACATCGCGCATAAAGAGCAGTGTAGAGCTCAAACGTATCTCTGCTGTGTTGATCATCATTGCGGGCATTAAAAATCTCATCCGGATGAGGCAGTTGTTCACGCACTGCGTCACGGCCATCATTAGATCGTGCGTGAAAAAATTGGTAGATCCGCTGAATGCCCTGCCCGGAAAGCACATCCTCCCACGAGATATTGCATGGGCGCTTTTCGCGATGCTTGATAAATTCAACCAATTCCAATTCCAGCCCGTTCTGTACGGCAAAATCCTCGTGCCCCCCTTCGGATGCGATCGGAATATATTGATCGCGATCCTGCTCCCAAATCATGATACATTTGCCAAGGCCGGTTCCTGCGCCAAGGATTGCTTTGTTTGCACGTTCACGAGCAACCCCTTTATTAACCAACACTAAATCTTTTGGCGCGATCAGATCGAGGCCATACCCAATCACTTCAAAATCATTCACCACATAGACGCACGTCAATTCAGTGGCTTTCTTAATTTCAGCTGCGTCGATGATGATCGGCAGATTGGTGGGCTTACTATAATCCTTATCGGGTGAAACCACACCAGCTGCAGCAAAGAGGGCATGGGAAATAGTAATGCCATACGTCTGTTTCACAAAACTAAGCAGATCGTTCACCGCGAGAGGAAATTCTTTAATCTCTTTGCTTTTCACATGCAAGGAAAGGAGCAGAATCGGCCTTTCATCACGTACCTGGAAAATGCCAAAATTACTATTTGTTCCTCCAATATCTGCCCCAAGGATGCAGGTTATATTTCGAGGAACGCTTGTTACGTATTTTTTTTCTTTAAACTGAATCATGAATTCTCCTTTTCAGCCATAACTACCTTCCCCTACCATACCCTATGGCGACCTTTCTACGTCAACAGTGCTTTTTATTGCTGCCCCAGCAGGGGCTTTTGACAAAAATATCAGCTCCTTTACCCTGAAAGATATATCCGAATCATCAAAGTAGAAAGGAATAGTACCATGAACTATACATGCCGATTCTCCCTCCTTCTTTTGAGCAGCGTCAGCCTCACCTCATGCTTGCAAGAAGAACTGCCAACACCCACCAATCTCGCACAAACCAATAACGTGATATACCTACAAAGCGTAGTAACCAAAACAGAAAATGCCGTCACCACGTTCAATAATCTTATCAAACAGGGAAATGTAATCGTCGACTTTTATGCTGATTGGTGTGGGCCATGTAAAGGGATGTCGGCCGTGATTGGTCAACTAGCTCCTCAATATCCCAACGTTACCTTCCTCAAAATAAACACTGATATGTTCCCAGCGATTTCTTCTTCCATAAGAAGCATTCCAACGATTGTTTTTTACAAAAATGGCCAGCAGGTTCATAGGCAATCCGGCGCACTCACCGCTTCACAGATGAGTTCGTTGATACGGAAGCTATTCTAAACATTGCTTGCAGCTTCTGCACTCCCTGAAAGAAGATCTGCTAGCAATCCTCCGTTAGCACCCAGCGAGCCCAAAAGGCCTGTTCCTACCAGCACGAGAACTATCTTAAATCTTCTTGAGAGCTTCTCTACTTCTTCGAGACGTGCTTGTGAAATTCGTTGCTCCTCTAAGGCAATACGATGAAGATCACGTAGAAGATATACCGATTCTCCATCTTCTTGATTCGCCCCACTGAACCATTGCCAGAAACCACCACCACCACCTTGCATTCCCGATCGTGTAGTTCGCCCCGCAAGCAACTTATTTCTTTGCGCCTCACTCAATCCTGCAATTTGATTCTCAAGGTCATCCTCTTCTTCTCTAATAAGCCCCGCCTTTTTCAAGCTAACTACCTCTTGATGGAAATTGCTTCCGGTTCCTGCTTCAAGAGCTTCAAGGTCATCTTCCATCCCATAGGATAAAACAGGCATAAACAAAAAAACCGTTAGTACCGCTGCATATTTCATAACATCACCCCTTCAAAAACATGAATCATTCCCACTATCTATACCATTTTACGCCCGCTACAACAATCATCCGGTTTCTATTCTCACCCAAAAGCCAAAGATGCCTTATATTGAAATATAAAATCCATTTATGCTAGATTTCATATCGATACCATCAACCCAACCAAAAAGGAGACCTTATGAACCGCTTTTCAAAATTCTTCTCTCTCGCACTCGTTATAGGCACCCTGTCGAGCGTACAAGCAAAAATTATTCATGTATCTGATGAAGAGGCATATAACGAGGCGCTCAAAAACAACCAACAGCTTATTGTCGAGTTTTCTGCTGATTGGTGCAGCGTATGCAATAATATTAAACAACCGTTCGAAGAAATCGCCAATGAAGATGAATTTGGCAGTGTTACCTTCATGCAGGTGGACGTGGATAAACTGGATAGCGTCAGTAAACAAAACGGCGTGGTAGGCGTTCCTACGTTTGTGTATCTGGAAAAAGGGGATAAAAAAGTTGAAGAGATAGGGGTACAAAATCTTCCTGCCTTCAAGGATCACCTGAGAGACAATCTCCGCAAAACCTTCCAAGTTGCTAAGAACGCTCCGGTGGATATCGTTATGGGAAATCGCTCGAAAACAATGGCCGACATCACCTCACAAGATGTTGCGGTTGATAAAGATGCGCCAGCAAAAGAATCAAACTTTTTTTCACGATTCATTAATGCAATCATCGCCTTCTTTATGTTCATCATTGAAAAGATTCGGGAGTTCTTTGTAACAATCGTGAATGCTATCAAAGGATTTTTTGGAAAATAATCTAGATTGGTAGTACCACTCTTGGTGGCGGTTCATATAAAAAGGAATCATGGGCTTGTTTCATAAACTGAGCAAGCCCCTTTTTTGTATAATGGTTGAGCTGCTGACGACTGACATTCTCGGTATACAACTTTCTCACCAACGAAGTGCCCATTGCCTTATCAAAGAGATTTGAAAAGGAAAGCGCTACCCCCGCTGTCTTAAAAAATTGCAAGAGATCAAGCAATAAACCAAATGAAGCCGTTTGCATGATATTGGAAAAATGAAGGCGCAATCCACTGTACTGCTGATTACGCTTAATCAATGCATGATGCGTCGATCGAATCTCATATGTTTCAAGCAATGATCGTAAGCGAGCCCACGTATGAGCTGGTACACGAATCGTATCAGGAAGCAAGATAGTTTGAAAGGCATAGGATGTACCAACCCCCACATCAAAAGGACGCACCTCTCCAAGGATACCCAAAAAGCTATACCCATAGCATGAGGATACCGTTTTCAAATTGGGAGAAAGTTCCTTAAAGTAACGGCCTTGCTCCACTCGCTGATACCCGTTCATTTTGACCACGTGCAGCTTGGCTGGCTTTTTCAAAATATGTTTATTGAAATAGGTCGCCAACTCACCCACCGTCATCCCATGGCGCAGCGGAATGGAGACCAAAGAAATAAATGAACGAATCGCTGGATCAGGATCAACGGTTGGCCCCTCCATATGTGGCCCCAATAGATTAGGCCGATCAAATACCACAATCTGCTTATCGTGCTCAGCCGCCGCTTCTAGCGCAAGCAATAACGTAGAGATATACGTATAATGCCGCATACCCACATCCTGCAGATCATAGCAAATCAGATCTATCTGCTTCATAATCACTGGATCAAATCGTTTTCCTTTAATGGAGTAGTCACCCCCCCTGCCATACACACTCATAATGGGGATATTAGTTTTTGCATCAATCGCGTCTTCAATCAATTTTCCTGCCGGTGCTTTTCCGTCAAACCCATGTTCAGGAGCCAAAATATAAGAAATGCGAATTCCTTTTTGGCAGAGAATATCCACCGTGCGTTTCCCTTGTTGATCACAGCCAGTTTGATTGGTGACGAGACCCACCGCTGCGGGCTTACTCTCGCTACCACGTAATGATTGCAAAATCGTATCAGAAATGTTTTCAACCCCCAATGAAAATGGCCATATGTTCACGGCCATACAACTTGAAAGCAACAATACGGAATTAAAAAACCGCACGAGCGCCCCCCCCTATTTATGGATCCCCCCGAACCCTGCATTGTTCTTATTGCATACTGCAGAAGGTAG
>JAUUXD010000009.1 GCA_030588705.1 bacterium
GTTTTTGGTGAATTGTCTTAATATAATCTATCGACACAGCTGACTCTTCGTGACGATCACGTTTTTGCAGGCGCTCATGACACACCTCAGGCTTAGTACGCAAGTAGATAAAGCCGTCAGGTTTTGGCACATAGGTGTCCACCAACCAAGAGAACCATGTTTGATAAAGCTGCCACTCAAGCGCATTCATATACCCAAGTTCGTAGCAGTTGTAGGCAAAACAGTATCGATCAGAAAAAACTGATCGCTCTAAAACCTGCACCGCATGATTTTGCATGCGGGCATGAGCTTGCTGCACCATAATACGACTAACAAACGCATACGTTTGAAAGCTATATGCCCACCGCTTGGGATCTTTATAGAAGAGATCGAGTAAATTATCACCATCGCCACCAATACTTTGCCATTGCTCATGCGGTTCAAGAACCATCTGAATATTCAAATATTGCTTAAGCATTTTCAAGAACGTAGACTTCCCTGATCCAATGTTACCTTCTATGATAAAATATCTTGGGGTTGTTGTATCTTGTTTCATAGGATCCCTTTTTGTTGGAAAATAAAACCGAAGTTCATGATACTATACTAGATATTTTTCGCAAAAAACTTTTCTCCTCTCATATACAGAACTGAATCAATCTGTATAAGCTCTTTGTCATACCATATAAAATGAAGTAGAATGACCTAGCGAATCAGTTTACTTATCAGGATTGCACAGGATATACATAAAAAAAGAGTACGTATGTTTTCTACAAAAGCTGCCCATTTTTATATTTTTTTATTCGGCACCGTCATCTTTTTCCAACCCCTCTACACAGCAGAGGTCGACGTATTTGGCAGCGTAGAATCAATGGAAGAAGCAATGACAATTGATCAAGATAACAACACCCTTCCCGACGACAGCTCACGCGGCATCGATATGTTTGATGATATAGATAGCTTTGAGCAAGGTATGGACGATTTGGATATTAATGATTTTCTCAATACCGTTGCGCTCGACACCGGCGGTCCCCGAAATATAGAGCCTGCTGAGATATTAGAACTCCTCGAAGCAGCTAATGTATTTTCTGTTCTGGATCAAGATTTTTATAGAAGAACTAATCCATTTGTCCAGCGTAGTATTTTAGACCTCCCCCTCTGGAACTACATAGCTGCACAGAACCGAAGCGGTGGATCGTAGGAGCTCATGCATTCTGGAATCATATGGACCGCTCGGTATTCTTTGGGAAAAGCACTAATATCGACACCCTTATTAATTTTGATCAAACCACCATTTTTGACAAACTGAATGAGCTCAAACCGCAAATTAAACAACTCGTACCCAATCCTGCCCTTGTTGATGATCTCCTGGATCAAACCAACATAAATAATCTGCTCTCACTATTCAGAAACTTTACCATCCAGCAACGGAGAACCGGTGCTATGATGCATGCATGGCGCCAATGGGAACGATTTGAATTGCGCATGTTTCTCCCCCTTTATTATTTGGAACGAAACATGTTTGCCCGTCCAACAGAACAAGCGGCACTTGAAGAGCGATTCGGCGCCATAGATCAAGACACACAAGAAAAAATGCAGAAAAACTTCTTGATAAGCGATAAGTTTGGACTCGGCGATTTTCGGTTTGAGGCAGACTATGCGGTATATAAATCAGATGATTTTACATTCCGCGTTGGAGGGCTCACCACCATTCCCACCGCAGTAGCATTCACCGAAGGGATTATGGGTTCTTCCTTTGTGGATACAAACAAAAAACAACCAACGTTCGATCTGCAAGCTCTTTTTGATTTGATTCCGGATAATTTCGATGTAAACGCATTCACCGACGCTGATCAACAAAAAGCTCTCGATATAGTTGTAGGAGATGTTTGCAAAAATAAAAATGGTTTTTTTCTCGGCATGCTCAGCCGCATGAGCGCTATGCTTTTAGATACGAAACTGGGAAACGATGGCCACGTTGGCATTGGCGTACTCATTCGGGCACGCACCCTTTTGAGCTCATTTTTGTATGAGTTTGAGTGGGCAAAGCGATTCAGTTTTAATAATAAATTATCACTTGAGTATCTCACCCCAGCCAACGAAACCCGCTATTTTGTCTACCGAAATAAATTATCTGATTTCACCTCACGAGATTTTAGTAGCAGTGATCCCGATGTACAGGAAGCGAATCTGAAGTTCATTGAAACAGAAATGGTCAATAAGTTTTATCCTTTTGCCGTGCGCACCAAGGTGCAACCCGGCGTTATTTTTCGTTGGGTAAGCAGATACTGCTGGTGTGGCGATGTGTGGGATATCACCGTGGGTTCTGATTTTTGGCTCCAAACCAAAGAAAAATTCAATAACTTCCGCACCTCACAAAGCCTGGAACGATTAGATATTCAGAATGGAAAGAAACCATTCGCCTATCAAGGAAAAATATTTGCAAGTTTTGCACTCAAATGGGCACGCCCCACTCACACATGGCACGTTGGCCTCAACGCCGAGGGTACCACATGGAATGAGGGAATCGGTGAAGATTGGACAGTCTCCCTTAACATAGAAGCCAACTTCTGATATACCGATACAGTGTATCGGTACTATTCATGAACAAAACTAAAAAGGAATGTTAATTATGAAAATAAATAAACTACTCACTGCCCTTTCGTTTTCACTCCTTGTTTCAAGCACCTACGGAGCAGATACTGGACCCGCGTATGGAATACATACTCGATCCATCAAACTTGAATCCGGCATTTTAAGCAAGGTTGATGGTATCTTTTTTGATGGAGATACGATAGGTCCTCTCAAACGATACCAATATAATCTTCGCACCTTTCTCATAGGTATACGGGGTGAAGATGGCAAACGACATCCGCAATATACCTTTGAGGGCAACCTCTATACCATGCAACAATTGAGTAGACTGGAAACAACGCGCGGCTCTAATGGGGAATTAAAGAATATGCTGCGACAAATACGGTCGGATTTTGAAACCTTATCTATGGAATTTCGCGGCGTAGCACGAGGATCAAAGCCATTCATGGCAACCTTGGTTGAAGAATCATGCGCACGACGTGGCCGTTTACACAATAGCATCCTCTACATCTGGGCAAAAACTGATGAAGCTGAAGAAGAACAGTTATTCGATGACCATGTACACACTATTAGAGATCTTGAAATGTTCTTTACTGATCTACACAATTTCCTGGGAGACCTCATGGAAAGCTGTCCAAAGGCATGCAGACAGTTCCAGGAAAAAGTGGGAAAGTTTAATAAAATTAAAGGTCTACTCCTTGAGCTAGGCCTTTCAACAGAAACACAAAAAGAATTTCTCAAGCAGATTAATCATTCATTGGCAAAGTTAAAAATAGACGACATCAATCTCACTACCGTACGCAAACTTTTTGATGAATTTAATAACGAAAAATAAGGAGCTACACACAAGTTGGAAGAATTAATTGGCATCGTTGATCGCATTATTTTTCATAATAGTGAAAATGGATTTACTATATTTGTGCTTCAGATGCCCCGCGCTCAAACCACAATCATCAAAGGATATGTTCCCACGCTGCAGCCAGGAGAGCAGGTTACACTGAAAGGCGCATGGATCATGCATCCAAAATTCGGCAAACAGTTTGATGCGCAATCATGCCAAACCTCATTGCCAACCTCCCTGATAGGCATTAAGAAATATTTGTCCTCCGGCATGATCAAAGGCATCGGCCCAGTCTACGCAGAAAAGCTCGTAAAAGCGTTTGGGCAGCAAGTGCTGGAAGTTATTGATAAACACCCCTATCGCCTTCACGAAGTATCGGGCATCGGTACAAAGCGAGTAGAATGCATTATTACTGCCTGGCAGGATCAAAAAGAAATTTCACACGTCATGGTATTTTTGCAAGAAAAGAATATTTCTCCCGCATATGCCACGAAAATTTACAAAAAATATGGGCAGAATTCAATTCATATACTTCAAGAAAACCCGTATCGCTTGGCCGATGACATTTGGGGAATTGGTTTCAAAGTGGCTGATCAGATTGCACAAAATATGGGATTTGAGCATGATTCGCTCAAAAGAATCACGTCCGGATTATTGTATACCCTTTCCACCTTAGTTTCTGCGGGACATCTCTACGGTGAACTGGAAATGCTCAAGAATAAGGCGGTTACCCTTCTTGATCTTGAGCAGACAACTGATACGGCCCATAAACTAAAACTCGCCCTTCATGAGCTATATAATAGTGATCGCATTAAACTGATCTCTCATAAAGATAAGCATTATGTAGCCCTTTCCGTTCATTACTATTCAGAGAAAGGGATCGCGCAAAAAATAAAAAAACTTATAGAATCGCCAACCCCTCTTTCTTTTGATATCAACAGTATCTATCAGCAGATGCGCGCTGATAACGGTCGGTTTGCGCTCAATGAAGATCAACAAAAAGGAATACTCGCCTGCCTACAAAACAAAGTAACCGTAATTACCGGCGGACCAGGAACCGGGAAAACAACCTTAATCAAACAGCTACTAACGATTCTTGATCAGAAAAAAGTTCGATACAAACTAGCAGCTCCCACGGGACGCGCGGCTAAACGTATTACTGAAAGTACTCGACGTCACGCATCTACTCTTCATCGTCTCTTAGAATTTGATGTAGGCAGCATGAGCTTTAAACACAACGAGCAAAACGCATTACCCGTAGATTTTCTTATTGTTGATGAAGCATCGATGATCGATGTGTTTCTCGCCTACGCAGTGGTAAAAGCACTACCCTATCAAGCACATGTGGTCTTCATTGGCGACGTTGATCAGCTACCATCGGTAGGGGCCGGCAATATTTTAAAAGATCTGATTACGAGCAACTACATACCCACCGTTCGCCTAACCAACATATTCAGGCAAGCCCAAGATAGCTTGATCATTGTGAATGCACATCGCATCAATAATGGAGAGTTCCCCACACAATCACAACCGAATTCCCGGCGCGATTTTATGTTTATCAAGGAAGATAATCCGGAGATGGTACCCGAGCATTTAAAGCGTATTTACCTGCAACAGCTAAGCCGATTTAGTATTCTGCCATCGGAATCAATCGTGTTGGTTCCCATGAATCGTGGAAGTGTGGGCACCCAAAAATTGAACTACGATCTCCAACAATTGTTAAACCCGCAAGAAACAGAAAAGCAGCTTTCCCATGCAGGCACCCTATTTAAGATTGGCGATCGGGTGATGCAAATTCGCAACAATTACGATAAGAATATATTTAACGGTGATATGGGAATGGTGGAAGATATTAATGTTGGCGAGCGTACAATAATGGTTCGCTTTTTAGACCAACTCCTTGAATATGAGACAACGGAACTTGATGAGATTGTTCTCGCCTATAGTACCTCCATTCATAAAAGCCAGGGGTCGGAATTTAATGCGGTTATCGTGCCCATCTTCATGCAACATTTCACCCTTCTGCAACGCAATTTAATCTACACCGCCATTACACGCGCCAAAAAACTGTGCATCTTCATTGGCCAAACAAAAGCGATCGCTATGGCAATAAAAAACAATAAAAGCGCAGAGCGTATTACCTTTTTGCCACAGTATCTAACCAGCGATCTTCAATGCCGATGACTCCCCATCGCCTGCATTGAAATAATTACGCAACCAGATAAACTGACTCCATACGAGTAATGATCAAGCACAAAAATCAAAAAAGGTAAATTGAATGAAACGCACACTCCTCATGGCAGTTATTAGTGCACTGGTTATTTGCCAGCCGTCACACGCGGAAATAAAAGAAGAAAAGAAATTATATCCTTTGCAAGCATATCTTCCCATACGAATTAGTGGGTACATCAAATGGGAATCATATGGTGACTCCCGCCAAGTCTTTGGATTCCGCGACGACCAAGATCTTTACTATCCAGAAAATAAAGATCTTGATGCCAATTGCCAAGATATCAACGCAAACGGGCAATTTCAGATGGCAGCACTTCAATCACGTTTACACATCGAGGCTGATGGCCCAAACATATCGCAAGCCACGAGCTTAGGCGTTATAGAAGCGGATTTTTTTGGCAAAGCGGGTATCTCCAATATTGTCAGACTACGGCACGCGTATCTGCAACTGCTATGGGAAAGGGTTGCTATATGTGCAGGACAATATTGGCACCCACTCTATGTACCGGAAGTTGATGTACGTACTGTTTCCTTTAATGCCGGTGCTCCGATGGAAACATTCTCTCGTAATCCACAACTACGCATAACCTACAAACCCACCACACATACCGATTTTATCTTTGCTGCATCAACGGAATTTGATTTTCCATCAGATGGTCCTATTGGCGGTAGTACTACATACATGAGGAACGCCATTGTGCCAATGCTTGATGCGCAAATCAAAACGAACTGGCGCGAACATGTATTTGGCGTTGGCCTTGATTACAAACGAATTGTGCCCCGTCTACAAACAAACACCGGAGTAAAAGCACACGAATCATTGAATAGTTTTTCGGTGATTGCGTATAGCGCTTTAAATTGGGAAAAAGTTTCAACCCACAACAAATTCATGTTTGTACAAAACGCCGTAGATCAAAATATGACCGGTGGCTACGCAGCGCATTGCGTTGATGCTACTGATGATCATCGAGAATATGCAAATCTCAACGGCATAGCATTTTGGAATGATACCGAGTTTAATTATCACAATAAATTCATTCCTGGTTGGTTTATCGGCATCATTAAAAATATTGGGGCACGCGAGACAATCCTGCAAAACGTGACCAATGATGATGGAAACATCACCGATCAACGCATCTTTGGCTTAGGAACGGATATTGATTACATTTTTAGAATCTCCCCACGCCTCACCTGGAAAGCAAACAATTTCAAGTTTGGCGCAGAATTTGAATACACACGAGCCGCATACGGCACTATCAATAATAAGGGGGATGTCATCAACACCGATCCCGTAGGGAACTTTAGAGTTTTGTTGGCTCTGTTTTATTATTTATAGATCGCAAAATAGCTTAGTTCACTTTCAGCTGTATCCACTCAGGAGCACCCGTATCGAGCCAGATTGAATGAAGCAGGGTGCGCTCTTCCGGATTAAAGTTGAGCTGAAGCCCCTTGTAATCCAGATCTTTTATCGCTTCCAACCGCGCAATAATCTGCTTATTTGTTGGTCGATCTTTGATCGGGCCAAGTACATAGAAAAAGAGATCTGTAGCGATATACGATTCGAGACTCAGCGGATTAAGCGCCGCTCCCTTTTTCTTCGCCTCTGCCCTGAATTGCTGCACAATCGCCAAGGCACTTGTTGTGGGGTTGGGTACCACAATCGCATAGACCACGTTAAGTTTTTTTTCACGAATAAAGCGCACAAACTTCGCTTCCCCAAGATCGGAACATCCCAGCATCTTTTTACCGTGGAGCTTATCCGCCCCAATCTGACGAATCAAGCTTTTAGCAGCCGTTGCTGTTGAAAAAAACATAATAGTATCGGGCGCATACTCATCAATCTTTCGGATTTGTTCATAGAAATTCACATCACCGCGCTCATAAGAGATCTCCTTCCAAAGTACATCTCTCTTTTTGAGCAATTCCCGAGCAGCTTCCAGAAGTCCCCACCCAAAGGCATCATTTTGATAAAACAAAAGAAATTTTTCAGATTTCATCGTATCAAGCGCATATTTCGTCAAAGCCCGGCTTTCACTCACATACGAGGCACGTAGATGAATCACATACGTCAGCTCCTTTTTTCTGAAAATAGGCGCTCCTGAGAGGGGAAACAGGACAAGCACTTTCCCTTTCCTAATCAAATCAAGGTAGGATTCGAGTGTTGGACTTCCCGTTGGCATAAGAAGCGTATGAATACCGCTTTTTAAAAGTCGTTCCACTTCAGGACGGGTGATTGCAGGGGTGTATTGATCATCAACAAACACAATCTCCGGCACGCTTTCCCCCTTGTCCCGCGCTTGGGCAAATCGCAGCTCAATGCCTGCCTGCACTGCTCTCCCTAAGATTTTTGTCCCCTTGGTGAAATCGGTCAGCGTAGCAACTTTAAATGGTCCTTCTGGTACAGCTTCATCTTTTGCCGCGGACTTTACTGGAGGCACAATTGCTTCTTTTTGCGTACCTTTTAAAATCCACTCTCCCTCCCCCCTATCAAGCCACAAATTACCAGAAAGTTCTCTTGTTTCCGGATTGAAATCAAGAACCAATCCCTTAAATGGATAGCTCTTCATTCGTTCGGCTTTCTCAATAATCTTCTCGTTGGTTACAGGCCCTTCGATCGTGCGCAATATTTCGAACAAAATATTTGCATTAATAAACTGCTCAAATGAAACCTTATCATACGACACACTTTGCTTATCTGCCCAGGCACGATACTCCCTTGCAATCGGAAGAGAACTCGTTTGTGGATCCGGCACCATCCGGATTAACGTAAAGGTTAACCCTTTATCTTTTAAGAATCGTTCAAAGGCATCTTCATACACCGAAAGACCCAAAAGGTTTTTTCCTGCAAAGTATTGCACGCCCATCTGGCGAATCAATCCACGAATGGAAAGGGTATTAGTGGAGAACAGAATTGTATCGGGATTGAAATCACGTATTTTTACCGCCTCTTTTTTGTAGTCCACCACATTACGCTCATGAGGCAATTCGAGAAACTTCGCAACACCCGCCGCTTTTAACGCCTTGCGCGCCCCTTCAAGCGCTCCTTTCCCAAACGCATCATCCTGGTAAAAGATCGCAATTTTCTTAGCTTTTAAATCTTTGATTGCATACTGAACGAGCTCTTCCCCTTCACGAATGTAGGAGCCACGATAATGAATGAGATATTTCAGGTCAGGTTTTCTGAAAATGGGCGCCCCGGTAAAGGGAAAGAGCACAAGAACTTTCCCATCCCTAATAAGATCAAGATAGGATTCAAGCGATGCACTTCCTTGCGATCCTATAAACGTATTGATCCCTTTTTCCACCATTTTTTCAACAACGCTTCTCGTTTTGATAGGCGTATATTCATCATCTTTGGTTGCTAATTCTGGAATAATACCCGGAACCGTATTAAGCGTATGCTCCTTGTCAAACGCAAGCTCAAGCCCTTCTTTTACTCGTTTACCAATTGGACTAGCCCCTTTGGATAAATCCATCGTAGCACCAATGTAGAGCTGCTTCTCCTTAAGGCGATCCTTCGTTTTCATCTGCCAACCACTCACCAGATTATATGTTGTCGATTCGTGGAACCCATCAAAGGCTGCTACCTTTTGATTAAATAAGGAAATAGTCCAACTATCCATACCGTTGAGAGCAACCATCTGCGCAAAAGCATCATACTGAAACTGATATAATTTTTGGCTTCGCTCGGTAGGAGAGGAAAATACCATCCAAGTGGCCACTCCCCCCATCGCACTCAAAACAGTGAGCCCTTCGGTTTTGTGATAACTAACAGACCGATCCTCGCTCGTAATATATGCCTTGATCTTTACCTTCTTCTTTTTTGGTTTCTTCTTCTTATTAGAAACCTTAAAGAATCCTCGTTTTTTTTCATCACCACTTAGCACGTGAGAAGCATTTGTGCCTCCAAATTTCTTGATTGTCTCTTCATTATTAGCAATCAAAACTGCCTGAACCTCTTCGGGAGTATCATGTGTTACGTATAATGCAAGAGGGAGCGTATCAAAAAACCTTACCAGTAGATCATTAAGAGGAATCGCTTCTCGTGATACATGTCGTGCACGCACTTCCAGCTCCTGTTCAAGCTCAAAATTATGCCACCGCTCATTCTCTTCGTGATAACCACGCATATAAAAGACCCGGCTATGATTAATCTCTAAAATACGCAAAACCAGCGTTAAGGTTTCTAATACATAGGGAGAACCATCGATTACGTTCCCATTAAATATAAAAATATAGTTGGGCTTAACGATCTTGAATTGGTCGTTAATAATACCCTGTTCATGTAAGAAGGTAAGCTCTCGCACTAATGAATGAAAAGCTCCAAATAGATCTCCCCATATGATGAATTTATCCTCTTTATGCGGCTTATACTGTTCGGCAAATTCACCCTGCAATCTATCCCGTTCTCTTGAGACCACTAACGATTTCAGCAATGTTTTAAATTTTCGTGCATCCCACACTGGATAGGAAACACCAAACCATGAGGCAAAGCGACGTAACGCCCCCGGGCGATTTTCTCGATGAAAGGAAGAGAAATCAGGGCGTAGCCAATCCTTATTACTTGTTTTTACATATTCGGGGAACTGTGCCGCATATTCCTGCGCCTCGGTCAACGTAGTAAACGACACGCCTTGCATAGATTGATGAAAACTACTGATACCTACTAAAAGGGCACCTAAAAAAATATAACCACTTCGCCTCATCATAATCCTTTAACCCACATGAAAAGAAGATAATACCACACCCCAATAAAGAGCAGATGAAAGGATATAAATGCCATACCCCGCAGTTTAATCATAGCCGGACTCATTTTTCCATACCGTACCCAAATGAGCGCAATCACGAAACTAACAAATGCTAACGCGAGAAAGAACGTAAATATATGGTCACTCAGTAAGAAATATCCCACTTTGGGAGACATGCCCTGAATAACAAATCGATAGGCAATCAATGATGCAAGAGCACCCGTGGTAAGCGGCATAATACTTTCTATTTTATCCGGCTCAAAACCAAGCCAAAAAATACTGATAAAGAAAATCAAAAAGAACGGCAAGAATATGAGAAATATTAAGCTAATGCCAAACCGTGCAAAATCAAGCATAAATACCACTTCCGGGTACCGAATAACCTTGCGCGTATCAAACTTGCTAAAATAACCTTCCTCGTAACCAGCTTTCACTGATCTATTTACCAACTGCCACCCAGGAATATATATGTGCTTGGATATCGAAAAGTCTGATTTATACGCCTGAAAAATAACTTCATTCGGGGAAACATAGGTATTTACCAATGTCATATAAATATGGTGATCATCCAGGGGAAAAAACTGATGGTTTAAGGTTGAGGTAAAGCGCAACCGAACCTTATATTCAGCAAATAATTTTTTATCGATCAGTTTTGTATTTGGATCCGATTTACTAAAAAGCTCCCCTTTTTCAAACGAAAACTTACCAATCGTTTCTAATGATATTAAGGATGGATCAAATTGAAACCAGACCACAGCATCAACTGCAAAATCATTGTTCACCACATCGAATACACGCCAGTTGGTGAGATACAAACCCACATCAACCACCACTGGCTCTCCTCCCCACTCCTTTATTTTTTCTGGAACAATCGAGGTAACCTCCGGCCATTGCTCTAAAGGACGATATAATCGTATCGCTTTCCAACCAAAAAATAGCACCACCGCAAAGGTAAATAAGAGAGCTAAAACTTGATATTGTGGACGAACAACCTGTCTACAAAAACGTTCAAACCAGGATTTCTTCATTGCGCATCTTCTTTATTTTGGGTTACCTCAATCTGCTGCCAATCGGGAGAGCCTGTGTACATCCATAGGGTTGAGGATAGGGTACGATTTTCTGGATCAAAATTGAATAGCATTCCCTTGTAATTATGATTTTTTACCTTTGCAATAGCATTAATGATTTTTTCCTTCGTCGCTGCCCCCCGTATCTTCTTCACTATATCAATGAGAAAGTCTGTTGCCAGATAGGATTCTAAACTAAACACGTCAATCGGAACACCTTCTCGATTTGCTGCATCCCGAAACTGCTTTGCTATAGCAATATCGCTTTGCTGGGGATTTGGAACAGCATTAAGATAGAACATTTTTAATCCCTTTTCCTTCATAAACCTTTGAAATTCCCCCTCTCCAAACTCAGAGCTTCCAAGCATGTGCTTTCCCGCAACCTCTTGAATACCGAGCTGACGTATCAGCCCCCTCGCAGCAGTAGTTACTGAAAAAAACAACAGGACATCCGGGTCATATTTTTTAATACGAGCAACCTGCTTTGCAAAAGTAACATCATTGCGTTGGTAGGGCACCGCCAACCAATTAGTAATCTTTCTTTTTTTAAGCAGTTCCTGCGCTCCCTCAAGAAACCCTTGACCAAACGCATCATCCTGATAAAACATCACCCCTTTTTTTGCCTTAAGCGTATCAAGTGCATATTCAGTTAAAATTTTTCCCTCTATTATGTATGAGGGCCGAATGTGTGCCATATATTTTAAATCTTTTTTACGAAACAGCGGTGCGCCGGTCATAGGAAAAAGAACAAGAACCTTTCCCTGTTTTACTAGGTCAAGATATGCTTCTAATGTGGGACTACCCAAGGGGTTAAGTAATATATCGATTCCTTGCTCTAAAAACCGATTTACCTCTTGCACTGTTTTGCGCGGTGTATATTCATCATCCACCACAATCACCTGTGAGATTACCGAATCTCCCGCCTCACGCTCTTCTTTCAAACGCAGATCAATACCTACCTTCACCGACTTACTTTGAAATTTTACTGCCCTCGTAAGATCCAATGTTGAACCTAAAATCAATGGTTTTTTTTCACCATCTGCAACTACCGGTTCTTCCTTAGTTAGTTCTTCCGCTTCTTTATCTTTCTCTTTGGGTTCTTTTTTCTTCAGCTCTTTCAGTTCCTCTTTTTTATCGGGAACAGCCTCCGCCTTTTTTTCTTCCTTAACTGGTTTTTTATCTGAAGGAGGACGCACCTCTTTCTTAATCCATGGTCCTTCTCCCGTATCAAGCCCCTCTTTAACCGGCTTTCCAATCATGCTTGCGCTCTTAGATAAATCAAGCGTAGAACCAATCACCGCCTCTTGCAGAGTCGTTGGTTCAGGCTCCTCCTCTTTTTTCGCTTTCTTCGACGGTTTTTTCTCTGGTTTCTTCTCGAGATCTTTAGGCGACTCCGTCACCTTTGGTGGCTCTTTTTTCTTTTTTTCTTCTTTGGGTGGGGCCTTTTTTTTCGGTTTTTTCACCCCTTCTTTTATGCGCTGACCAGTAAGCAGATCATACGTAGCCGCCTTCTTAAGGCCAAACAACTTGCGCACATCCTGGTTGTAGAGCGTAATAGTCCAATCATCAAGCTGATCCTGTATCTTAATCTCAACGAACGCGTCATTAAAAAATTCGTAAAGGCGTCTATTCCTGCTGGTTGGTGATGAAAAGTTCAACCAACGCAATGCCTCTCGCTGCATCCCAAGCATCGTAAGACCAGCAGTTTGATGGTACGTAATAGAACGGTCCTCTCCGGAAATGATCACCTTGATATGCACCGATTTTTTGGCAGTCAACTTGTTTGAGAGTTTAAATGAGCTCAACTTACCATTTTCTTCTTTCTCCAAAAATCCCGCAATTTTTTTCACCTCGAAGCCTGATTTGCTGTATTCATTGTTTGCAATGAGCACAACGTTTATTTCCTTTTCCGTAACCCGAGGCAAAAAAAGACCCAGCGGCAACGTATTAAAAAATTGCGTCATCAATTTATTCAACGGAATTACTTCACGAGAAAGACCGGCCGCACGTATTTTTAATTCCCGTGCTAGCCCATAGCTATGCCACTCTTGCTTATCTTCATGATCACCACGGGTATAGATTACCTGTTGCGGATTTACCTCAAGCAGACGCATAACCAACGTTAAGGTTTCAAGAACATAGGGAGAATGATCAATAACGTTACCGTTAAAAACAAAAAGATATTCAGGCTTTGCAATCTTAAAATCATCCCCAATGATCCCCTTGCTACGCAACTTTTCCAAATCTCGTACCAGTGAGTGGAATGCACCGAATAAATCGGTCCAGATAAAAATACGATCCCCGGGAACTTCCTGATATTTTTGGATAAAATCACCCATCAAACCGTTCAGCTCTCGTTTTTTTATCAGAGAGTGTAGCAATCTATTAAATTCCTTGGAATTCCACGCTCTACGCCCCAAACCAAACCAATTAATCAATCGACGCATTCTCCCTGGAGCACGCTCCTTATGAAACAAGCTAAAGTCGGGATTCAACCAATCTGTTTCTGTTTCTATATGCTCAGGCAATGATTCTGCATACTGCTGCACCTGCGTGAGCGTAGGAAATATGGCACCGTCTATAGAAGCAACATACCCGCCCTGCGCAAAAATAAGCGCGCCAATCAATGCATATTTTTTCATCACAACCCTCAAGAAATCCAATACATCAGCAGGTAGTACCACAAAATAATGAACAAGATATGAAACAACAGAAACATTATGCCACGCACAATAACCAACATATGCTGCAACACACCCGACTTTACCATGCTAACCCCGATAATAAATACCACAAAGGCAAAGGCCAGGAAGAACGTAAAAATAAGATCACTCAACAAAAAATATCCCACCGTAGGAGACATTCGCTGAATAACAAAACGGTACGTCACCAGCGACGTCAACGCCGTAGTTGCAATAACCACAATAGGCATTTGGGCTACCGAAGGATCAAATGCGAATGAAAAGAGACCAATAAAGAAAATAAGAAATATTGGCAACAAGATAAGCATGATCAGACTTATCCCCGATCGACGAAAATCCAACATAAACATCACTTTTGGATTCCGAATTACTTTTCGTTTGTCCCGTTTATCAATATCCTTCTCTTCATAACCACTTTTCACCTCATAATCTATCTGCTCCCAATCAGGAATAAAAACGCTCTCAGAAAAGGAAAAGCTGTTCTTGTTTACCTTAAAAATCACCTCACTCGGTGAAACAAACGTATTTAACATCGCAATATAAATGCGATGATCGTCTAACGGAAACATTTGATGGCTTAAATTTGTAGTAAATCGAAGACGAATCTCGTACTCAGCAAACAGCTTACCATCAATCAACTTCGTATCTGGCTTTGATTTTTTGAGAATTTCCCCTTTTTCAAATGAGAACTTATCTATGGTATCCAATGAGATAAGGGCAGGATCAAACTGAAACCACAGCACCCCATCAAATACAAACTCATTGTCACGCACATCAAATTTGTGCCAGTTGGTGATAAACAACCCCGTCTGCACTTCTGTAGGCTCGCCACCCCATTCTTTGATCTTCTGCGGGGTAATCGGCAAAACCTGCGTCATTTTTTCAAGGGGGCGATACAGAGTTAATGCTCGATTAAGAACATAAACAGTAATAAGAGAAGTAACCAAAAGCGCGACAACTTGGTATTTTGGCCGAACCAAAGTCGAAAAAAATGAATAGAGAGCTTTGTCTTTCATAAGGTCCCATACACCACCAGATAGTTTGATTTCAATTGTCTACTAAGGGTTATCATCGAAACCGTATAAAAGTCAAGATACCGCCATTTACCGATACTTGTCGACATCACCTCGTCATTTTATTGCGATTGACACCCGTGAATAGTAGAGTGAAACACAAAAGTTACAAACCGCTTCAAAAGGAGTTTTCACGTGAAGTTCTTTACAAATCTTTCAGATACAATGAAGGGTACCTTGCTCATTATTGGTGGTATTTTATTGGTTTTCAATACGCTCAGGATTGGCGGAGAAACCCTCAATACTATTGTATTGCTCACGGCACTCGGCCTTATTGCACTTGGCATTTATATATCGAATGCACATCAGAAAATATATAAGCTGCTCGCCAAGGAAAAGAAGAAGTTTGATGAGCCAGAAGAATAAACAATCTAATCTCGCCTATTTGCATTGTTGGTCCCAAGTTTGTTGGATCGGGTAAGTACGAGACGTGCGGGCGCCAGCTTAATCTTATGTTCCTCAAACGCTTTCACGATGGCAAGCCGTATGTTGCTTGCGATTTCCCATTTTTCAAGCGTGTATACTGAGCTAATAAAGCCACGAACCATAAACTCATACCCATACTCATCAAAATTATCAAGACGCACCCACGGCTTTGGGTTTTTCAACACATTCGGAAACTCTTCAACTACCGCATACAAAACCCCTTTCACCCTCTCCGGATCCTCTTTGTAATCAACAAGAATAATAATGTCATCAAATGCAATAAAGTTTCGTGTGTAGTTCCAGTTAACAATCGTTCTGCTGATTAAAAATGCATTCGGCACCACCAACGTGGTGCTATTTTTTCTTCGTAAAATAACCGATCGGGCCGTAATTTTACGCACGACACCGGTTATATCATGATCAACCTGAATAAAATCACCTATTTTAATTGGCCGCTGTACCAGGATGATGAAGTAGGCAACAAAATCACTGATAGGCTCTTTTAATACCCAACCCAAACCAAGGACTAAGCCAGCAAAAATGTAGTTAACCAACACACCCAGTTTGGCATTCTGAAAGCCCAAGAATACCGCAGTGATAATTACCAGATATTGCGCGATGCTTGATACCGTATGCTGCACCCCCGGATCGATTAGAAGCAGATCAAAAATACGATCCAATACGAATTTGTTGAGGCTATACGCTGCCACAAAACCAATAAACACAAACGCTAATATCTTAAAGAAGGTAACCAGCGTAATCGCCGTCTCTGTTCCACCACCAATCAACGGATAATGGAAAAACTCAGTAATTTTTGAAAGGGTGATCGGCCATCCCCAAATCTTTGCACCAATCACTAAACCAAAAAAGCTAAGGATCAAAAAGGAGCTTATAATAGCGATCCCAAACCAGGTTTTTGCATTGGCAAACCGCTCGCGAGAAACATCATCTACCGTTGCAAAAAACACACGGGATGACATGCGCTTAAACAAACCATGCAGCCAGTACAGCAACAGAAACAGGATGATGCTGTACAGCATGCCAAACAGGGCATACAGCACGAGACGCCCAAACCCAACGTATGGATTGCTCAATACAATAATGGTGATCAATGCAAATAGCATAAGGTAGTAGAATCGATTCACCTGTTCATAGACAAATGCCCATGCATCATTTTGGGTAGGGATAAACCCGAGAATCTGTTCTTTATCGATAAGTAAGATCAGCGCAATCTGAAAAATGATAAAGTTAACCGCAAGTAAAATAGTAGGGAGCTCAGAGCGATAATAATGCGCAAGCATAAATGCTTCACGGAAAAAGAAAATACTAATCGTTGAATACAGGAGTACCGATACCACCATCCAAAGCCGCCGTTGAAACTCAGACGAGACAAAAGCATACTCATACTCTTCGTTGAATCGGATCATAAAACGAACGAAACAGTTCACCAGATAAAGCAAATAGGGAATAGAAAGCAGATAAAACAGGATATATAAATACGTATCCGCAACGTCCTGAAAGAGCAACGCTCCGAAGAATAAAATCCATAATCCAATGCTAAAAAAATATGCCTGTATAAACCTGCACACACCCGCAAAGAACATGGACAAAACTCGCCCCATTCCTGGATCGGATACGCCACGCAACAATGCAACAACACGAGGAAGAACAAGATACACACCCAATAGCACGATCAAAACGCCGAGCAACTTCATGAGAAAACCAAGAAGCCCCATTGGTTCACTCGCTGCGCCATACAGACGGTGCATCGAGCTTACAATAGTTCCACGAGTAAAATAGTTACTTACATAGGTGAGAAAGTTCACCGTGTCAGGGATAATGTTTTTAATACCAGCCCAGGTGATGGCGTATTCTGGGCGATACCAAATCGTTCTCGATTCCAGCTCGCCAATAATAAAACCAATTAAGCGCAGCTTGTTATTAATGAGTGCGGTTAATCCAGAATAGACCCCGGTCGCCCTGCTTAAAATATCGATCTGTTCCTTCTCAAATGCTTCTGCCGTTCGCAATAGATCAAAACATCTTCGATATTCCTGCATTTTTTGCTTAAACAGTGTATCCCGTTGTTTTTCAAGATTTTCTCGAACTGCCTGAATATTGTCAATAATCTTTTTTTGTACACTAATTTGATCCGTCGCCACCCCCAAGCGCTCTTTTGAACTCGACAAGCCTGCTTGGGATTCTGCTTTGGGCCCATCATACTTTTTAATCTCAGCAGCGATTTCTTCTTCGGTGGAAAACCGCTTGTTATAGGTCTCTTTCACCAACAGAGTCAGGCTTTTATCTTTTAACTTCTCATCTTCAAGCTCAATCTGCGCTTCAAAAAGCTCTTGCCTCCGTTGATACGTATGTATTTGTGTTTGCAACCTAGCCACCTCGCAATAGGCAAGATAGGCCATTGCACTCTGAGGAGCCTCTCGTGCCCACTCAGCAAGGTCTCGCCCCAGTGGAATTCCAAATCGCTTTGAAAGATCTTGCAGTTCTTTCTCCGCTCTATCCTGCAAGATACGCTGTTTATCAATCTCTGATCGATACTGCTCCTTAACCACACGGTAGGTACTTGTTGCTTTCGCAATCTCTTCTCGTTCATGAACAACGTCCGCCTCAGTTACCCGAACTGCGGGTTTGATTGTGCGAAGATAATCTTTGTAAATGGTAAGATGCGTCTTGGCAGTGGAAAGCAAAAAAGAGAGCTGCTCCATTTTGTATTCAATTTCTTTGATACGAAGCCCATCTAATATTTTTTTGTAACTATAAAGCCGCTCTTCCAACTTAATGAGATCATTGCGTTGTTGGAGATTGATCATTTCATCTTCTACAAATTTACCCGCTTCTATGAGCCCCTTCTTCTCTCGGTATGCCTCTTTCGTTGCTGATGCCATACGTTTACGATTATCAAACTCAGTCAACGCATGTTTTTCCTGCTCGCCAAGTAAATCAACTTTTTTCTCCTGATCTAAAATCAAATTATAAAGCCGTTGCACATCTTCAAATGAGTAAAAAAGACGCTCTCCAAGCCGTTGCTCTTTCTTGAATGCAGTAAAATCAGGATCATCGAGAAATTCACGTAACGATTTCATCGACTCATCAAACAGCGAAATAAGACGCTCACGATCACGAATAATATCTTTAAATACCTGGAACGACTCGTTAAGCAAAACAAGTTTTTGCTTAAAAAACTCATTGGCAGGCTCAAGCTCCGCCTGCTTTGACACAAGATCAATTTGTGTTTTTGTTTCGTCTGCCAATGCGCGCAGCTCTTGATCTGATGCCTGCTTTTCCTTGAGTAGTTGATCTTGTTCTTGTTGTGTCTTATCAAACAGTTTTTGACGGTTTTCCACCACACTAACAAACAACTGATCACCACCTTGTGGCAACCCTAATGAAAGAGAAATATCCGCAAAAACAAAAGCCGTTGTCATCACAACGAACATGAAACCATAGCGCATCATTCTGTTCATAAACACAACCTACTTCGATAGCAAAAAATGTATGGTATTAAACTTCCTAATAGCAGGATGCTCATACACACACAACCGCAACCACTCATCCAACATTTTTTCACTCTGATCATCAAGTACCTCATCCACAATCATATCTAGTGGCAGTGCTTGTAAATGTTGTATTTGTTCAATAGGCAATCTTGGCAACCTCGTATACACCCCAATAAGGACAAGCAGTTTGAATAGATAAAGCTTTTTTGACCGCATACGCCAGCACAAACCAATGTCAACTGTATACAAAAATTCAAGAAGTTCAAACAGTTGATGCGTGAAACTACCCGGTGGCACAAAATAATAGCACAGTTCCAATACATGGTGCCAAAAAAGTATATCGGTCTTGGCAATAGAAAACGGCACCCCCACCACCGTATAGTGCTGTATATATCGGAGCGTTCCTCTATTTCGATCAACGGAGTATTCAATCAGTGATCCCACCCGAACCAAGGGAGAAGAAAAAATACCATCTACTCTCCCCGCAACTTGATCAAGTAATGCGATTTTATGTGGCGTCTCTAATTGTCGCACCACAATAGCTGTGTAACTCTTTTGCAAAGAAATTCCCTACTACAATCCTAGATTCTTGATAAAAGCATCCTGGCTCGGTTCACGTCCTAAGAAATTTTTTAATAGCTCATTAGGATCCTTACTACCAGCCGGCATAAGTATCTCAACCACATAACGACTACCAATCTCTGAATTCAACAGTCCCTGCTTTTTAATTTCATCAAATAGATCTAGCGCAAATACCTTAGACCATAAATAGCCATAATACTTTGCCCCATAGCCCGTTAGATGGCCAAAGGAGGCATACATGCGATATTCGGGACCGTAAAATATGCGCGGATTTATCTGCTCAAGCAATCCATGAAGGATAGCATGTGGATCCTTATCCGCTCCCTCTTTATAGAGATCAAGCGACAATCGTGAATAAGCGCCTTGTGTTTGCACAAAAGAACCGGAATCATATCGCTTGAGCGCAATAATATTATCAATCATCTCATCTGGCAACGGCTCTCCCGTTTGATAGTGATGGCTCACTTTTTGGAGCATTTCCTTATCCCACAACCATTCTTCAAGCATCTGGGAGGGCATCTCCACAAAATCGGTTTTTACACTCGTGCCTGAGAAAGACCCCAACTGCGTTGCCCCAAGTAGCGCATGCAACGCATGACCAAACTCATGGAAAAAGGTCCGCACATCCGATCGCATCAAAAGGGATGGTTTATCTTTTGTGGGTTGTGGAAAATTTGCTATAACCACTGAAACGGCGGGAAGTCGTCTACCATCGGGCAGCTGAATCGCTGGAACCACCCCCGCATGGGCCGCATGGCTATATTTGTTTGGACGCGGATGCAGATCTAAAAAGAGGTACCCGAGCAGTGTACCTTCTTTGCCATATACTTCGATCAAACGCACATCTTCATGCCACATACCAGAAATAGAAACTTCCTTAAAGCTCACCCCCATAAATTGACGGTAGATATCCAGCAATGCATCAATCGTCTGCTGCATCGGGAAATATTCTGATATTTTGCGTTCATCTACCTGAAAATGCTTCTCTTTATATTTTGTCTTCAAGTAGGCAACATCCCATACCTTAACCCTACCATCCTCGCGCAACGTCACCGACTCAGGGAGCTCTTTGATAAATTCACTCAATTCACGATCCGCTTTTACGCGTGCCTTTGCTATCAGATCAGCCAAAAATTGTTCTGCGCGCATTGGTGTTTTTGCCATCTGACTGTCCAGATTAAGCGAGGCAAAGCTATCAAACCCTAGCAGCTTGGCAAGCTGATCACGCAAGGAAATAATGCGCTTAAGGAGTTTCTCATTCTCTGGATACGCACGATTGGAAAACGCTTCAAATAAACGCTTTCTCGTGTCCTCCACCGCACAATGCTCCATCACCATATGGTAGGTTGGGTAATCAACGCCAAGAATATAGGTACCATCGTCCGCTTTTTTAAGCGTTTCAACAAACTCTTCATCAAGTCCCGCGAGCCCTTCACGAGAAACGGTAATGGTCCGATTATCCTCGGCAATGTTTCGATCAAATTCCTGCGCAAGCTTTGTAAGCTCTTTTTTTAGCTTTTTTACTTTCTCAAGCTGGTCATCCGGCAGATCAAGCCCTGCACGTTTGAAATCATCCATAACCTCTAGAAGATAATACCGTTGCTCATCATTGAGATTCTCTGTTTTGGCATTTTCTTCAACGTATGCCTTGAACGCTTGGTACAGTTTTTTATTACCGCTCACGTTTTCAACAAAAAAATCGCTGATTTTGAGTACCGCATTATGAGCTACATCACGTATATCTTTATCCGGATGTAAATATTCGGTAACCGCAAAGGCCCCCTCTTTTATTACAATATTTGAACGAGCGGTGAGATCATCGAGAGCTTTGGCCGTATTAGAAAAGGTGCGCTTTTCATCGGGAATCGCAATAATCACCTCTATCGCCTTGCGCGTTTGACCCAAATAAGGCCCCGTCTGTCGTTTAATCTCCTGCGTATTTTTAGGAAATAGCTGCTTTACCTCATTAACCGACTGTATTCGTTCACTTATCATAGGATCCTCCACTTGCCGGGCACAAAAACCAAGCGTAACCGTTAGCCCACTCATCAACAAACCAAAAACAACTATTCTCCTATTTACGACCATGTGCACTCGCTACTGTTTATGAGATTGATCAGAATATTCACTGCGGACGAATATAATAAAATTCATTCAATCACGCAATGGAGATCTCCCTGCGGGAAGGTAAACCATCTGCCGATCTGGGACCATAAAGCAGAAAGATATCTCTCATCTCTGGATTTTTTACCAAAGCCACCGGTAGACTCGGGTGGAATGCGTCAAATAGTGATAAAACAGTATTGTATTACCAAAGGAGTTCAATAATCATGGCCTACAGCGTTAAATCAAAAAAAAGCGGAAAAATGTATCACCTCCATTCAAAAGAAGTAACCCTTGCAGGAAATAGAAAACAAAGAATTTACTACTTTGCTGGTGTTGCTGGCCCAGACTCCCTCGATGAACTACCAACAGGATATGAAGTGATGGAAAACCAACGAACCGGGCTTCCCATGCTTCGCAAGAAAAGGTAACCACTCGGCTTTCTGATTTATCAGAATAGAAGGAGCTCCGCCGTAACGGGGCTCTTTTTAATGCTTTTATTTCACGTCACTCTTCAAATCACGCCATTCAGCGCGCAGCTCAATAGCTCGTTCGAAATCAAGCTGCTCGGCCGCTATCACCATCTGCGCTTCAAGTTTCACAATACGCGCTTGCAAATCATGTGATGTAGCTCCGGCACGCACTGCTCCCTTCTTTTTTCTTGATTTGGAGGCCTCTGCAATCAGCTTCTGGATATTGGTGATACTTTTATTCACCGCACGCTGCACCGTTTGTGGCGTGATACCATGCTTTTCATTATGCGCCTTCTGAATTTTTCGACGCCGATCACTCTCTGCTATTGCACTGTGCATGGAACGAGTCATCTTATCAGCGTACAAGATAACTTTCGCCTCGGTATTACGCGCTGCACGCCCCATAATCTGAATCAATGAGCGTTTATCGCGCAAAAAGCTTTCCACATCCGCATCCATAATCGCCACCAAGGCAACTTCAGGAAGATCGATCCCCTCACGCAGCAAATTCACTCCCACCAAGCAATCGAATACACCCAGGCGCAATTTTTGCAAAAGCTCAGTTCGTTGTGGCGTTTTCAAATCACTGTGCAAATAGCAGACCTTGATCTGCTGATCCTCCAGATAGCGGGCCAGCTCTTCAGCCATCTTTTTAGTAAGCACCATTACCAAAGAACGATATCCATTTTTTGCGGTCTCTTTAATTTGTTCAATCAAATGATCCATCTGGCCAATGCGTGGATGAATTTCAACCGCCGGATCTAAGAGTCCTGTTGGGCGAATAATCTGTTCCACCACCTGATCAGAATGCTCAATCTCATACTCGCTCGGTGTTGCTGATACAAACACCACGTCACGAAAATAGCACTCTATCTCTTGGAACTTCAGTGGGCGATTGTCGAATGCTGATGGCAAACGAAACCCAAACTCAATAAGTGATTTTTTACGAGCCCGATCACCCACATACATGCCACGAAATTGTGGAATCGCAATATGAGATTCATCCACAATAATAAGAAAATCTTTCGGAAAAAAATCGAATAAACATGATGGTGATTCTCCGGCCAATCGGCCATCAAAATGAGCTGAATAATTTTCGATGCCCGAACAGTAGCCCAGCTCGCGCAGCTGCTCAATATCATGGGCCACGCGCGTTGAAATACGTTCTTTATATAACGGATTCTTTATTTTCGGCACCCAATCGGCAAGCTCTGCCTTGATGCTCGTTATCGCTGATTCCTTTTTTTCCTCAGTAGTCACAAAATGTTTGGCAGGAAAAATGATCGTATTATCAAGATCAGTCACCAGTTCATTATTGTGCTTAGAAATCCACTGCAGCGATTCAATCTCATCGCCAAACAGCTCAATACGAAGCTTTTCTTTCTGATAGGGCAGATTCACCTCAATCGTATTGCCGAGCACCTGGAAGGTTCCTGATGATTTATCAACCTCATTCCGTACGTATTGAATAAAAATAAGATGCTTAATAATATCTCTACGGCTGATCTTTTGGCCAACGTTCAATGAAAAGGCTAGCTTACGGTAATCATCGGGATTACCGAGCGAATAGATGGCCGAAACGGAGGCAACCACAATCACATCGTTCCGATTAATGAGCGACGCCGTGGTCTCCACCCGCAACCGTTCGATCTCGCTGTTCACCTTTGTTTCTTTGGGAATATAGATATCCTGAGCCGGCAAATAAGATTCTGGCTGATAGTAATCGTAGTAGCTCACAAAGTAGCAGATCTTGTTTTCAGGAAAGAAGAGAGAAAACTCTTCGTAAAGCTGTGCCGCCAACGTTTTATTAGGAGCAAGCACAAGAACCGGCTTTTTCTGCTGCGCAATCACCTGCGCCATCGTATAGGTTTTTCCTGATCCGGTTACCCCAACCAACGTAGATACACCAGGACGACCTTCAGCTAACGCTTTGATAGCTTCAGGCTGACCACCGGCTGGCTGAAAAGGTGCGTGCAGTTTAAATGCTTTATTCATCTATTCTCGTTAAAAATACCTATACATCAGAATCTAAATTAGGCCTTTAGATTAGGGCAAATCTGACAATTTGTCAATCTGGGCCCTGCACAGAAACCCGAGCAATCACCGCTTCCAGTCGACAATTTAACCATTTCACTTCCTATCTCTTTTATGAACAAATAAGGCCATGATAGGGTAAAGCCATCGCTATAACCCCGAAATACGGAGAATTAAGATGAATGAAACCATCCTTTTTTATGCCACAATTATCATCTTTGGCCTCATCTATATTGGCGTTGCACTGCTGCCCAGAAAACAGATCAAGTCTAAAAAAGATTACTTTTTGGCAGGCAGAAATTTGGGAGTATTTAAAGCAACCTGTACACTGATCGCCACTCAGCTCGGGGCGGGGTTACTTTTGGGCACCTCACAACAAGCGTATGCCATGGGCCTCTATGGATTACTATTCACGGTAGGGATCAGTACTGGCCTCATTATCTTAGGATGCGGGCTCGCGGGCAAGCTACGCGCGCTCAATATTGTAACCACCACGCAGGTCTTTGAAATCAAATATCACTCCCGTTTATTGCGTAAAATCGCATCATTTCTTGTAACCGTCACGTTATGCGGCATTTTGGTCGGTAATATTGTTGCCTCAAAGCTTCTGCTGAAAAGCCTCGATTTTCAAAGTGATTTCTTTTTTATAAGCTTCTGGCTATTCATTATCGTATACACGATGATTGGTGGATTGCATGCGGTGGTACTTACCGATCTTGTGCAAGTTGCATTTATCGTTATTATTTTTGGCGGCATCACCATCTATAGCATCGCCACCAGCTCATTCGATTTCTTTTCACTCAGTTCCTTAGAATCTATGCAACATCAATTCACTGGACACCTTCCTGATGCATCACATCTTCTTATCCTTTTAGCTATGCCAGCGCTTTTTGCCCTATTTGAACAAGACCTTGCTCAAATATTCTTTGCATCACGAACCAAAACAGTGGCAACCGCTACCGCTATTATCACCACCATCTTCATGCTCATATTCGGGTTAATTCCCATTTACTTCGGCATGCAAGCAAAACTGATGGGGATCACCACCACGGGGCACGCAAGCCCGTTAATTTCCGTAATCCGTGCCGTTGCCGGCAGTTTCATGGCGATTATGGCAGTAAGTGGTATTCTGGCTGCAATCGCATCCACTGCTGACGCGCTACTATG
>JAUUXD010000006.1 GCA_030588705.1 bacterium
AAGCCGCTGCAGCAACTCCCCTTCTCTATTCTCTATCCCCGGAACCAAAACATCCTCCACATACGGCTGAATTGCGCTAATTGCGCTCTCCGTAACCGTGTATCCCTGTTCAAGTAACTGCTGAATAGCACGAGCATTAAACAGAGCATACCAAGCACATGCTTTTGGCTTCTGCACGGAAGAATAAATATGGTAGGCCTCAATATTTTTTAATCCGTGGATAACCCACGGTTGACCAGCATCGATCTCTTTTATTACTGACTGTACAGGAGCAGGCTGTGGATTATCATGTTTCTTGTAACCCTCTCGAGCCAACTTCAAAAGCGCCCAATCTGAGGCTCTCGTACGCAAAGAAACAGCAGTCCGTCTCACACGAGCAAACCAGCTACGTTGCCCATCCGCAGCACAGAAGGCATGCACAAACAAAAAACCAGAGAAAATATATCGTGTAATCCGTCCCATACGCGCATCCCCCAATAAGAATCTATTACCCCTGAAACTTCTTCAAAAATCCCTTCTTGCGCTCTTGGCGTTCTTCAACGCCCCACCGCATCATCCAGCTGTTTGATAAATTCTGCTACAAAATAAGGCACCACATACTCAAAATCACATTGTTCAAGCGGCCTATTATTTGAATCCATATAAATGATCAGCGGCTTATTGTTTGCTCTCTTGATGATAGAAATTAAGACCACATGATACTCATCGTGCTGCGAACCAATCGGAACCGAAAACAAGATGTGTTGCACTGCGTTATCGCGCCCAACGATCTGTTTGAGCATGTCACCTATGCGCGTAATTTCTCGATACGGACCAGGCCGCTTTTCAAGAAACGGTTCGATGTTCGCATCAGGGCACCCTCTGTAGCAAAACGCAGGCATTCCTATCTCCCGACTGACCTCTATTTGATAGTAATTACATAGGTTGAAATAGGTAGCGAGCTTTTCGATATGACTTGCTTTCAACCACCCAAATATGTGCGGCACCTCGAGCCGCTTTAAAAGATCCTGTTCCCGATTATAGACCTGTGGAATTAACTTCTGGCGTACCCACAATCCAATAGGATCTGCCACAATAGGATCACCGTTCTTCAACAGCTCTTGAATCGCACACGCATTAAATAGCACGTACCACCCACACGAATCACCCATCTGTGTACACGAATAGATTGGACAAACTTCAACATGTTTGAGCGAACGAAGATAGTCTGGCAACACAAGAACATGTTGGTGTACTGCATCAAGCAACACCCATAGAGCAGAACAAAATGCTGCCCCCCGCAATGCAACGACACGCCCTCGCGTACTTAGCGCAGCTTGTATCACAAGACACGATGAGATATAGGGCAATGATAATCGCAAATCACGCTCTATCTTCTTCGTCCAATATTTTTTAACAAACGCCACACAACGAGCTCGATGTACAGCAACGCCCTTTTTGATCCGTTCCAACCAAATAGGATCTCGATCACTCCCAGGAAAGGCGACCGTGTTAGACAAACAAAAAAAGAAAATTACCCAAGAAAAAAATCGCATGAATTCATCCCTGAAACTTATTCAAGAACCCCTTCTTGCGCTCTTGTCGTTCTTCAACGCGCAACGCATCCACGATTTCATCAAGATCCCCTTCCATCACATGATCAAGCTTCTTGAGCGTTATGTTCACCTGATGATCAGTCACTCTATTTTGTGGATAGTTGTACGTACGCACTTTTTCAGCGCGCATCCCGGTTCCCACCAGCTCCTTGCGTTGCTGGCTCGTTTCACGCATTCGTTTTTCTTCCTGCGCAGCCAAAATACGTGATTGCAAAATCTTCATCGCTCTTGCTTTATTTTTGTGTTGCGAACGCTCATCCTGGCAGGAAACAACCACCCCCGTTGGGATATGGGTAATCCGCACGGCTGAATCGGTAGTATTCACATGCTGCCCCCCGGCACCACTTGCTCGAAACACGTCAATACGCAAATCACTTGGATCAATGGAGACATCCACATCTTTTGCTTCAGGCAACACCGCTACCGTTGCGGTGGAAGTATGCACACGCCCGGCCGTTTCGGTTGAAGGCACTCGTTGCACCCGATGGACTCCCGACTCACGTTTTAGATGGCCATAGACATCGTGCCCTTTAATATGGGCAATCACTTCTTTAAAACCTCCAAGATCGGTTTCGCTCGAACTTTCAACGGTAACACGCCACCCTTTTTTCAACGCATAGTTGGTATACATTTTCAAAAGATCACCGGCAAATAATGCCGCCTCTTGGCCACCAGTTCCTGCGCGAATTTCTAAGTAGATCGAACGATCATCATGCTCACTTGGTGGTGCAAGCAACAGATCAAGCTTTTGTTCTCTGTCAGCAAGGCGATGTTCAAGCTCTTTGGCTTCCTCCTGAAATAGCTCAACCATTTCAGCCTCTGAAGTTTCAGCCATCTGCGTTTTTGTTTGCGCAAGCTCCTGCTGCAGCGCTTCGATTTCCTTATGGTGCGCAAGCAGTTCATTCAGATGATTCAGCTCTTTTTGAGAGGATTGACGCTTTTCGCGATCAAGAGAATAATCGACCAAGAGCTCTGAAAGCTCTTTCTGTCGTTTGAGCAAGGTATCCCATGGTATTAGTGCACCCAACGGTTATGCCTTGCCTTTAAATTTCTTCCTAAATTTCTCAATCTGACCCGCCGTATCAACCAGCTTTTGTTCACCGGTGTAGAATGGGTGACATTGCGAACACAACGTCATCGCGATATCAGAGGTTGTTGATCGTGTTTTGAACCTGCTACCACATACACAATGGGCAGTTATTTCATGAAGTTCTGGGTGAATATCTTTTTTCATAGCCGTCTGTCCTTACCATGATTTCTAGAGGAATATAGATGATTTTCATTCCCCCAGTATGGCGGAAAAATAGGGGTTTGTAAAGGTAAAAACAGCCCATAAAGAAGAAGGGACTATCAAGCGATAGCCCCTTCCAATCAGCACATCAAATGCTATTTCATCTCTATGCGATACCCCTTAAACACCGATCCACCCACATTCTCAGCTGCATGAAGCCCCATAGGCTCACGCCACGATACCCCTTCAATTTCCACTTCTTCGAGCACATTTCCGTCCTCATCGTAGTATTTGATACGGGATGGTTTCTCTACAATGGTAATACTTTTATAGGGGTGAGAGTGTATCGGCTCCTTCTCACCTGCCTCGATGGTTACCTCGAGTACGCGAACTTTATCATTTTCAAACAATGTTTTATGGGTTTTTGAAGCAACCTTGGCAGCATCAAGATCTTTATTTTCAGGCATTTAAATTCTCCTTTTTAACGGTATGGATTAGTTCACCTAGGTATGGGGTACTCTAGCTCACTGGAAAGCAGGATGCAATGGATGGGAAGGCTGATTACATATAATTCAGAGGTTAATGATCAGAAAATTTCAACTCAATTATTGTGATCTGTACTTACTTATTGTTATTACCGTTACAATTGAAATAACAATCTTTTTTAAGCAGGGTATCATGAAAAAAATGAAATTATTGCCATTAGCTTTCTCCCTCGTAGTATGCCTTATTCCTACAAAGCTCTTTTCTTGTACTGGGCTCTTTTTAGAAAATTCAAACAACGGATACGTGTATGCTCGCACCTTAGAATTTGGCCAAGATCTGCAATCTCAAATTCTTTTTGTCCCACGCGCCTATTCCTTTACCTCTCCAACTCCCTCTGGCAAGCAGGGTGGGCTTACTTGGAATGCAAAATATGCGACGGTTGGTGCAAATGCATTCGGGTTTCCTTACTTTGTGGATGGCGTCAATGAAAAGGGGTTAGCCGGTGGTCTTTTTTATTTTCCAGGATTTGCAGAATATCAAGATGTTACTCCTGAAAACTATAATAAATCACTACCTATGTGGGAGCTTCTAACCTGGATTCTCACAAATTTTTCCAGCATTCAAGAGATTAAAACTGAACTGCCAAAAATATATGTATCGAAAGCTGCCGTACCGGGCAAAGCAAGCATTCCCCCTGCCCATCTGATTGTGCACGACTCATCCGGAAAAAGCCTCGTTATAGAATATGTAAAAGGAAAACTGTCTTTACATGATAATCCACTCGGAGTGATCACCAATTCGCCCAATTTTGATTGGCACCTAACTAATCTACGCAATTACATAAACCTTTCCCCCATCAATGCAACAGATAAAGAAATTGCAGGAATCACCTTTTCTCAATTAGGACAAGGTTCCGGCATGCTTGGGCTTCCAGGCGATTTCACGCCACCGTCACGATTTGTACGCATAGCCTCTTTTGCGCAGACAGCACCAAAAGTAAAAACAGAACTTGAGGGAATATACCAGGCGTTTCATACACTGAATAATTTTGATATTCCCAAAGGGGTTGTTGCTGACAAGAATGGTGTTTTAGAATATACGCAATGGACAAGCGCCATTGATATGAAAAATAAGATTTTTTATATCAAAACGTATGAGAACTTTCAGCTTCAAAAAATCGATTTAACGAAATTAGACCTTACTGCTAAAAAACTCCAAACCTTTTCGCTAAAGTATCAAGACCAAATTCATGAAATTATGCAGTCAAACCATCCATTCAAAAAGCCTTAATGCCCCTAATCAGGTTTAGTTCCCTCGCACCTTTGCCTTATCCCATACAGCTTGCAATAGCTCTCTCATTTCTGCGTTATTGTCAAACATGAGAAATGTATATGTATCACAACATGTCTAAAACAACGGCATTTGCAAAGACTAGCGGTTTCACTACCCCCGGTTGTCTCCCTCAAAAAATTCAAATATACTGTATTAAACAACGTATACATCAAACATAAAGGAATACACATGAAAAAACCGTTCTTATTTTGTCTTCTTATAGCACTCACCTTATGTAGCTACCATCATACTTCACCCCTTTTGATCGTAGGAATACGCAGTCGCAAAACCAAGGAAGGGTATTTTTCATCAAAATGCCTTGTCTGCAAGAAAGATAGCGATGTAAACATGAAAGCATATTCCATACGCCGTTGGTTTACCCTATTTTTTATACCGGCACTCCCCTATGGCAAGAAAAAGTATTATTTCAAATGCACAGAATGCAAAAACTACTATCAGCCAACAGAAGGAATCGATATAGAGAAAATTCTCCAAGAAAAGGAACCTGGTTCAGAAGCGGCTAATATGGCTACATCCAGTTAATTACAAAACGTCTTGATCTCTGGAATTTATAAGTTAATGAAAATAACATCTTTCCAGAAATAGTGAACATATTTGCGCCCACAGGGCCAATACAAGATAATTTGAAAAACTTGTAAGAATAAAGTACTTTTGTGGAAAATCTACAAACTTTACCACTTCCTCCAAGGAAAAACATGACCAAACAATACGTTATTTTTTTAGCATTTCTACTACTTGTAAGTAACACCGTTAAAACCATGGAAACCTCCACTGCGAATGATAGATCCCTTGAAGAGCAATTCCAAAGGATTCTTAAAAATAAGCCCGTCCATACTGATGCTCATGAATTTTTTAATGGTTTTATTGCTCAACAAGCCTACTTGTTACTTGATGATCCTGATAATATTGAAAAACTTAACGCGCAAGTAAAAAAATCTTGCAATCCTCTTCCCAATCAAACGAACAGATACAAAATAGATAGAGAACTACAAACTAGAATTGAAAGAAGCAAAAAAAAACATAAAGAGCTTTTTGATTTTGTTAAAAAATACCAGGACGTCTATAGAGTAGATCCTCAAATTCATGAAGACCTTAAAGCATTAGAACAATTTATCGAGCCCATCCAAAGCACAATCGGCATATATCATGATGGAAAATCTCTAACGCTAGAGGAATACTTTGCTCAAACCAATCTTGATCCTGCAGAGCGGGATGATGTGAAAATAGCAGCGTTCGAACAAACAGCGAACATTCGATGGGCATTTGATAATTTACCTTCTGAACAAGCCATAGAAGCGCTACCTTCAGCAATACAAAAATTTAAAACTCTTCAAAATTATTACACTCAATTTATTCATACTTACCCTGACCATGAACAACGAGCAGAATATGAAAGAAAGTTGGCGTGTAGCCAAAAATTGTTTGAAACATTTCCTCCAGAATATCTGAAAGAGAAGCCTTCTAAAAAAGAAATTGAACGCATATCTGTCAGGTCATTTTTCAGAGGGATTGATTATTATAAAATTCAGGAAAAATTCGACAGCGTGCTAAAATCTCAAAATCCAGAAGAACAAGAACAGGGCCTTCAAGAAATACTTGGTACCGCCCAAAAAATTGAAGCATATACGGAAAAATATCCTACATTAGACCCAGAATTTTCTGGGGTTCTTCATAAAGCATCAAAACGTATTTTTGAAGTACTCGGCAATCCTTCTTCAGACGAATAAAAGATCTTAAATACGCCTTATTAAACCTGGCTTTCAAGCCGGGTTTAATAATTTAATTCGATATCGAGCAAAGCTTGCGCAGTTAACGCGTTCCTTAACGGCAAGGTTGAGTTTGGATTGGACCTGCACACCCTATTGCAATAAAAACGCCCTATGATAGGCTCTTTCTTGTTAATATTTCCCTACTTTTACTTTTCAGGAATTTTGGGTGATTACTATGAAATATATCAGACACGCATCGTTGGCACTAACTATCTCATTATTAGCAAGCTCGCTTGCCACAGCGGGAATATCAGCTGCTCTACCCTTTGCTAATCTACTGAAATCGACACAGAAAGTAGGTGTGGTCACTATTGAAGGCCTGATGACCAAATCAGGTAAAACGGTTGAAGAGCTACAAACTTTTTTTAAAAATCAATCCATCAAGGCCATTGTACTCAAAATCAATTCTGGAGGCGGTGCTCCCGGAACTGCTCAAGCAATTTATCACGTAATACATGAACTTAAAAAAACATATCCTAAGCCCGTTGTGGCTTGGGTTGAAAATATGGCTGCATCAGGTGCGTACTATGCTGCCTGTTCCGCTGATGTTATCATTGCCTCACCTTCCGCTATCGTGGGAAGCATAGGCGTTATAGGACAGGTATGGCAGTTAAAAAACATATTTAAACGTTTTGACATAGAGCAAGAAATTATTACATCCGGTGATTACAAAGCATTCGGCAGTCCTCTTAATGCAATAACCGATGAACAAAAGGCTATGTATCAAGATGTATGCAACAGCACCTACCAACGTTTTATAAGCGATGTACAACAAAGTAGACCAAAATTAGCAGAACGTTCCGTAGAAGAATGGGCTAACGGTAGGATTTTCGATGCTGATCGTGGCATCAAATTGGGCCTGGTCGACCTCCTGGGATCACAGATAACAGTGGAACAAGCTATCAAGGATTTAACGCAGGATATACGAGATATTACGTTTGCATATCCTTCTCCAACACCATTCTTTATGAGTCATCTTGATAAACAAAAATTGATGTTCTCTACAATGGTTGATTCAATGTGGGATCGCTTAGAACAGAAAATTGAACATTCAGGAAATCTGCGCATTAAGCTGATAGGTTAATTCAAACAAAACATCCAAAGGATATTTCTAAGCCTATGCCATCACTCACATTCATCAAAATAGATTCATTTAAAAAAATGGCGAAGTATGGCGGGGCTTAGTTGCCTGTCCGCCGTAGCTCTCGCAGAGCGAAGGAGGAACGCGTTCCTTAACGGCACCATAGAGTTTGGCTTGGTTTACAGCATATTCAAACTACCTTCTCTGCATTAGGAATAAAACATTTTTGAACTCCCCACAAAAAGCTCTATAATTAGTCCCAGTACAACGGCATTACTACTCAAAACTTTTTAGGCTAAACGCTATGCTTTACATCAATTTCATTTTTTTTGCTTCACTTCTTTCTGCTTCTTTACCCTCACTGGCAATGGATCCGCCCATGCTACCTCCTGTTGATCGTACCTATCCCTTAGATTTCAAACCGATGCCTTTTAAAGATGATCCTAAGGATGACGATGAAAATATGATCATACCGCGCCCCCTAACACTACAAGAAAAAGATGCTTCAACTTTTGAAGGCATGGATGTTAGGGATCTTCAAACGGTTCTTGATAGCGCTCATAAAGATGTTAGTTTTACGCTCGCACACATAAAAGGCGGGGCCTTCTTTGAGGGCTTTGGAGCTCGATTCATGTTTTTTGTGGGAAATCATGGAACGGGAAAAACTGTCCTCGCAAAAGCACTCGCTCATAAACTCATCTCCGAAACTCCTTGGACATATGAATATAAAAGTAGCCGTGAATTTATGGGAACATATCGTAATGAAACGGGCGTACGATTACGAGGATACCTTGATAAAGTGACAAAAACAGAACGCCCTACACTTCTTATCATCGATCAGCTCAATAAAATACTTGATCATACAAGATCTGAATCCGATGATACCGCTTTTGCATCCGACCTCATATGTAACCTTTTAGACCATCAACACCACAATGAAAAGTTCTTTTTTATTGGACTTATGGATAGAGCAACTGAAATTTCTCAGCGCCTGAAAAGTAGGATCTTGGGAGGACTCATGGAAATAAAGAAGCCAACCACCCCTCAATTAAAAAGAATAATTTTTACCAGCAAATGCGTTAATGAAGGCACACGACTAGACCTTGAGGTTACTAATGAATGGCTCGAAAACTTCCTGGAACGATCTCCAGCGATTACCGGCCGCAATTTTCGAGGCCTCGCAATTCAAGTTCACGAACTGCTTGAAACAGAAGATCGAGAGTCTGACAAGATGCTTATTACCAGGAACAATCTTGAGACAGCACTGCACGATTACTTGGCAGCCAAAAAAGATAAAAATCATATAGATCCCTACGAATCATACTGGGATCGACAAGAACGACTCCATCAAGAAAGAATGGCTCTAATGGAGTTTGAACATCTGCAACGAATAAACGAGATGCTTGCTGCACAAACAGCCACTACTCCTTCTGAAGAAGATGATGACGAATCGTGCAATATTTTGTAGCCAGTAGTTGCTTCACAAGTATCTATTCTTCGCAAAATAATAAAGCAATCTTATAAATACTTTGACCACATTGGTAATCATGGCACTAAAAAAAGAACGGCACAAGTTGCAATCGTCATTAGCAAACTTTGTATTTGTTATCCACGATCTCCCTTTAATTTGGAAGGATACTATTTATCAAATGCTTATTGAACAACGATCATTAATCGTCAGAACCCAAAAGGATTTTAATGAAAGATTAGAAGCTATCCAACTTTCTGTTTTCACAAGCCACGCAGAAATTATGAGAAAAGCATTCTACGAATACTTAATCCATCATAAAAAGGATCTCGACAATTCGCATCATAAAGATTATATGGATAAGCTCGGTTGGTTTTTATTCGATTTAAGAAATGCTCTTGCACATACCGAAGGCAAGCTTATTCCACGCTGGAGCGAAACAGTTAAAAGTCCAGAAACCTTTCAAATAGAGATCCCTGTAAAAGCTTGGAAGGACCTTAAAGAATTCGACCCGAATAGTAAAGTTCCATACAAATTTATATGGAGAAAAATTAAAAAAGAGCGTGATTTGAAAATAACACTTGAAAAAATTTACGAAATAGCACTTTTAAGTTATCACGTACTTGAAATCACAAAAAAACAAAAATCATCAACACTTTTTTCTTATTTAGAAAAAATAAAAAACCTAAAAGAAGATAATCGTAGCGGTTAAAAGATTTATCGTGGAATGAGGGCTATAAATATTGATGTGTGATTACTTACGAAAGTTCAGGATTCTTAACCAGGAGCAAGCTCGAATGTTATACCATAGTCGCCTAAAACGACCCGCATTTAAACCGCTCTTCACAACCTCAATTGGAGGCCTGCCATCCTCCCTAAAAGTCCAATACGTCAATACATCGCTGGCAGTTGGGATATCTTTGTTGTAAGATCCAGAAGGATTTTCTTCATATTTTTTGATTCTCTCTAAGCTTTGATTAATAAGTGCGGTCAATTCAGGAACTCCGATTAACATTCCGGCATAGACACACTGCAAACGCTGTAATGATTCCCTGATTGCTTGCAACATCACAGCATCCTGTCCTTCCCGACGAGGTATATTAGCACGATTCCATATCAGTTTATTGAGTGTTATCTCAAAATCTAAAAACCGGGTACGTGTCAATGCAACCGCACTTCTATCATCTGCAATCACCACCGAAACTATCCCCAACAACCAAACGCTTATAACTTCTTTTATATCCATCACATTCCGCCCTAATAAAAATTTGACACTTAAATCAAAAGTGCCTTTTCCCATCTATATAAATGATCCCTTAAAAAAAATGGCTGCGCCAGGCGTAGCTTGCCGAGCCGGAAGGCCCGGATAAGCGAAGACTGGCGGGGCTTAAGAGACTTATTCCTTAACAAGGATATCATGTTTGGCTTTAGTTTACAGCATATTCAGAGGGCATTTTCAGACTTTAGTATTAGTGTCCCTATCATCTGAACTATTAACAAACTGCTATGCAAACACTACATCTTTTGAGAATGTCTCGCCCAAGATTTTAAAAATCCGTTCTCCAAAGAGTTTCTACTCCTATGGTGTCCAAGGGGTTTCTACTCCTACTTTCTTCCCTATTCGCATACGAACCTCAGCGGGTAGCCCCATTAGAGCCGGATTTGCCGTGCGCATTTCACTCCTTGCGCGTTTTTTGGCAAGGGCTTGTAATAAAAGGGCTGTAACTTTAGAAACATTCTCCGCATTGTAAAACCCATCTGGGGGAATTTCTGCGATCATCTGTAATATCGCGTCACCTCTTTTATTTTGAATACTTGGATTAGCACCAGCATCTAATAAAGCTTGTACGATCTCTTCTTGCTGCCTCCCATAAAGTTGAGCGGTACTAAAAGCTCCATGTAACGCAGTATCACCACTTCTATTTTGAAGATTTGGATCAGCACCAGCATCTAATAAAACTTTTACAGCCTCATAACTACCCTGAAACGCTGAAGCTTCATATAACGCAGTATTACCGCTTCTATTTTGAAGATTTGGATCAGCACCCTTATCCAATAAAGCTTTTACAATCTCCTTATTCCCGTGATGCTTTGAAGCTTCATGTAACGCAGTATCACCGCTTCTATTTTGAAAATTTGGATCAGCACCAGCATCCAATAAAGCTTTTACGATCTCATTATGACCACGATCCGCAGCTGTATGTAACATTGTCGTTCCCGACTTGGTTATTTTGTCGATGAATGATTCAACTGTTGTAACATCGCCTTTTCTTACAGCGTCTCTAAGCGCCTTGTATTCTTGTTTTCGCGCCTTGTATTCTTGTTTTCTTTGTTTTAGTGCTAGTGAAAACTCCTCTCTCTCCCTCTCGAAACCTGCCAACCTCTCTCTTTTTCGCTCTCTTTTTCGATATTTTCTATAGGCCGTACCGCCAGCGATGGCAGCAATGATGGCAAGTGTAATCCCGATAGCAGCCGCTGCTATCTTGATCCTTTTCATTCGTCGTTGTAATGTTTTGAGCTCTACAGGCGTTGCTGTCCCCTCTGCCTTTTTTCGACGAAGTTCTTGAGTGTCTCTATACAGCTTAAGTAAGCGATCCAATGTTTTTTCTTTCACTTTTGCGGCCTTAGTTTTTGCCCATTGAACTTTGGACTTGATCGTATCCATCGAATACATCGATCCTGGCGCACTAATGATGAATGCAGTTACCAAAAGATATGCAACAAGCTTGAAATTGAGATCCTTCTTCATAGTTTTCCCTAAGTTTTGAGATTCCACCCTATTTTTCTACCCTTATTTTAGCAAAAAACAGTCTAAATAGATATAGATAGAGAATGCCAAAATTGATAAGAAATGCCAAAACCCCTTTAGATAAGGGGTTTTTAAGTGCTGGCGGGGCTTAGTTGACGCGTTCCTTAACAAGGATATCAATTTTGGCTTTAGTTTGCAGCGAATTCAGAAGGTATTTTCAGGATTTAGCATCAGTGTCCCTATCATTTGAACTACTAACAAACTGCTATACAAACACCACATTTTTGAGAATGTTTCGACCAAGATTTTAAAAATCCGTTCTCCAAGGAGTTTCTACTCCTATGGTTTCCAAGGGGTTTCTACTCCTACTTTCCCTCCTATTCGCATACGAACCTCCTCGGGTAGCCCCATTAGAGCCGGATTTGCTACGCGCATTTCACGCCTTGCGACTGCTTGTTCAACAACCTCCCTAACAGCAGGAGTCTCAGATACATCTAGGGGAGTCTTGCCATTGTTATCCCTACGATATGGGTCAGCCCCTCTTTCAACCAAGAAAGGAGCAATCCAAGAATAACCTTTGCTTGTAGCTTCATGGAGGGGTGTCCAGCCTTTATCATCTTTGGCATTGACATCTGCACCACTCTCAACCAGAAACTGTGTTATCGCCCAGCGCCCCTTGCTGACAAACACATGCAGTGGTGTCTGACCTGTGTCACTCTTGGCATTGACATCTGCATCCCTCTCAATCAGAATCCGTGCTATTCCTGCATGATCATTCTTGGCAGCATCATGTAGCGCATTGTCATCGAACTTGAAATCTACGTCTGCACCAATTAACACTCTTAATACATCTGCGTTTCCCCTGAAAATAGCCCAAAAAAATGGCGTCAGCCCCAAATCATCCTTGGCATGAACATTAGCACCCTTATTAATTAGCAATCTTGCTACTTCTGAGTCTCCCCTAATAGCAGCTATATGTAATGGCGTCCAATCATTTTCACCCAGGGTGTCAATATTTACACCTCTTTCCAAAGCATTACGGATTTCTTTCAAGTTACTCGTCCTTGTCTCCATTGGCTCCAAAAAGTTCGAACTCGTCGCAGCGCGAACCTTATTGTATAAGGCCTCCTCTTCTGCCAACATCCCTCTCTCTCTTTTTCGATATTCTCTATATGCAAGTGTACCACCAGCAATAGCAGCAATGGTGGCAAGTGTGATCCCGATAACGACCGCTGCTATTTTGATACTTTTCATTCGTCGTTGCAATGTTTTGAGCTCTACAGGCGTTTCTGTCCCCTCTGCCTTTTTACGGCGAAGTTCTTGGGTGTCTCGGTACCGTTTAACCAAGCGGTCCAGTGTTTTTTCTTTCACTCTAGAGGCTTTTGTTTTTACCCATTGAGCTTTGGACCTGATCGTATCCATCGAATAAACCGATCCTGGCGCACTAATGATAAATGCAGTTACCAAAAGCCATACAACGAGTTTGAAATCGAGATCCTTCTTCATGATTCCCCCAAGTTTTGAGATTTAACCCTATTCTTCTACCCTTATTTTAGCAAAAAGCAGTCTAAATAGATAGAGATAGAGAATTCCAAAATAGATAGAGAATGCCAAAACCCCTTATTTAAAGGGGTTTTTAGATGCTGGCGGGGCTTAGTTAACGCGTTCCTTAACAAGGATATCACATTTGGCTTTAGTTTGCAGCGTATTCAGACAGTGTTTTCATCAATATGAGATTGAAGCTTGCACAACCTATTAGTAACTTCCAGATCATCTTTAATGAACCGTTGCCAAACCCACTAGTTCAATCGAATTAGTTTTCCTGCTCCTTCAATCACGCCCTCAACACCAGCAACCTCTTTTAAGGCCGCTTTACTTGCCTCACTACTCATTCTAAAAGTAGAATCGATCAAAATATCTGCCGAAGAACCAATGAATAATTCATTGCAGCAATAAGAAATCAATCTAAATCAAATGACTCCAGGTACTTTGGAATTACTACAGTCCAACCAAAGCGTTCTTCCATTTTCTTTTGTAATGATCGAGAAGCTTCTATTTCGCCATGCGTAACAAATACTTTTTTAGGACTATTTTGAAAATGGCTTAGCCACTCTAAAATTTCATTATAATCAGCATGGCCTGAAAGCGTATTTATTCTTTTTATTTCCGCACGAACATTGTACAGCTTATCATGTATTTTTATTTCTTTTGCACCTTCAACAAGCGCCCGCCCTCCGGTACCTTCCGCTTGAAACCCTACAAAAAGAATCGTATTTTTAGCATCAGAAATAAAAGCTTTAAGATGATGCAATACCCGACCACCAGTTACCATGCCACTTCCTGCAATAATAATTGCAGAATGTTTAAGCGTATCAATCTTCTTTGATTTTTTCGCCGTAGAAGTATAGGTAGCAACATCAAATATATCATCACACAAACGCGATGGCAGCGTAAGCTCGCTCTTAAAATCACAAAACAGATCCGTAACACGTATTGCCATGGGGCTATCTAAAAAAATCGGCACCTTTGGAATAGCATTCTTTTCTTTCAGTCGATAGAGAGCATAGAGAATCGTTTGCGTACGCGATACAGCAAATGAAGGAATAATAAGAACTCCTCCTTTTTCCACCGTTTCATTAACTATGTGGCCCAGTTCTTTTATAGAATCACCTTGCTCGTGAAGCCTATCACCATACGTTGATTCTATAACTAAAAAATCTGTTTTTTCTAAATATGGCGGAGATTTCATAGTAAGCTGGTCAGGACGGCCTAGATCGCCAGAAAACGTTAACGTTTGTTTACCATCCGATAGAATAACAAATGCAGAACCAAGAATATGGCCCGAGCGGATAAGGGTAACCTTTAAAGATGTACCTATATTCACTATTGTATCGTAATCAACTACTTTAAAAAATTGTAACGCATACTCAGCATCTTTCTCGGTATACAATGGCAAATCAGTAGCTTCTTTCTCTTGCACGCGCCCACTATCTAATAACATTATAGAGCTCAATTGATACGTTGCTTTGGAGCAATATATTGCCCCTCTAAAGCCATCTTTAACTAATGCGGGAATATAACCAGTATGATCTATATGAGCATGGGTCAATACAATAGCATCAATACTACTCGGCTCTACGGGGAATTTATCCCCATTACGCCTTCTTAACTCTTTATCACCTTGAAATAACCCGCAATCAACTAATATTTTTGTACCGTTATCTTCAATAAGATACTTTGATCCTGTCACCTCTTGCGTTGCACCCAAAAAAGTTATTTTCATACTGCCCTTACCTCTTGGTCATTCAAAAGCCATTAACTACTTTTTTCATCCATAAAAAACTACACTATTTGCAGACTACGCATAAAATGGAGTAAAAAAAAGTTAAAACCAACAAAAATCATTGAACCATCCGAAAAAGGAAATCGATTAAAAGGCAAGGAAGAATAACAAAAAACCCCTCAATTATGGCCTAGGCAGAACGGTAGAAAAGCCCATCAATGTGGGCTTTTTAAAGACTGGCGGGGCTGACGAGACTCGAACTCGCGACCTTCCGCGTGACAGGCGGACGCTCTAACCAACTGAGCTACAGCCCCATAAGAGGGGAATCAATTTCTTCATGCGAAGTTTCAAACTGCTTGTGCGCCGTAGCCTTGGCGTAGGCGTAAGCTACAGCCCCATAAGAGGGGAATCAAATGCCAATCCCTTGAGAGACTGGCTGTGCCATACGAAGCCTGCCAAGCCGGTAGGCCTGGATAGGCGAAGTATGGCTCCCCGGGCAGGACTCGAACCTGCGACCTAACGATTAACAGTCGTTTGCTCTACCAACTGAGCTACCGAGGAATATAATTTCAAACTAATCTCGGCATTAGCGAATCCTCCTACGTTTATCCGGGCCTTCAGGCTCGGCAAACTACGGAGGACATGGTTGCTAAGGCAGTCCTGCTTTGCAAATACCAACTGCTTGTCCGGCGTAGCTCGTAAGAGCGTAGACGGAAGCTACCGAGGAACGTAATTTTCAAAGTTATCTCGGCATTAGCGAAGTTGCCAACTACCTGCAATCTTTACTATCAAAGCTTATTTCTGGCCATCCATAAATGAAATGGCCTGCCAGCCGGAGCCTTGGCGCAGGCTGGTGGGCGGTGTAGGATTCGAACCTACGACCCCCAGTTTGTAAGACTGATGCTCTACCAACTGAGCTAACCGCCCGAAAACCTTGAGGATGTGTATATTTTAAGTAAAAAAAGAGGTGAAGTCAAAGAAATATTCAGGAAAAACGATTGTAATGGCGAGAGTCAAAATACCCCATCAAACCGTACATTTCAGCCCCTTAACCCCGTACCACCACTGAGCAATATTCAAGATGCTCCAAATTACAGAGCGGTTTTACCCTAATATTCTTGTATAACCCATCCTGCTGGCAGCTCGCAATCGTGCCCAACGCAAGCCCTTCTGGAAACAATAACCCTTCCCCACTTGAAAACAGGAACTCACCCTTCTTGACCTTCGCCAGATGGCTCACATGACACAGCAACGTCACCCCATATATGTTTGCCCCCTCATGAATACCGTGCGCCTTCGTGGTGGCACAGTAGGCGGCCACCTTGCAATGTCGATCCGTCACCAAGCAAACTTTGCTATACCAGGGATATACCTCCGAGATCTTACCAATAAGATTGTTCTTGTACGTCACCACCATATCTTTTTCAACGTCGTCCCGCGTCCCCAAATCAATATAAAAATGGTGCGATTGTCGGGAAAAATCACGCGCCATCACCCGCGCTATCTTGCCTTCCTTTTGATACCGCTTCTTGAACGCACGCAGCTCATCAATCCCCTGCATATAGGCCATCGATGCGCGCAAATAGATGTTTTGTGCTCGTAGATTGCCCACCTCATCGTTCAGCCCATCAAGCTGACTGCTAACCTGTGCCATTGTATCTTTACGGTCTTTCCATCGTTTTATCGGTGCAACGGCAACGCGATACCCCTGGAGAACTGGATAAGCAATGTAGGAAGAAACGCGAATAATCAATGAGGTGCGATATACTATCCACAGAAGGCCAAGGACTACCCCCACAACAGCAATCTTCTTCGATATGCTAGAGGGGTTCATTATTTTTCAACCTCTTTTTTACTCAAGGTTTCCTCCTGAATGAAATACCAAATTACGACATACCAAAAAGTAGCTTTTTAATACTGCCCATGCCACCGCTTGTTCCCCCTCACTGTCACCTATTTGAATCTCTGTTACCAAAGGCCTTTTGTCAGAAGCCTCGCTTCCCCTTTTCTCCGCTCCATCCCCCAGCGAAACAATTTCTTCCCTCGGCATAGTACCATGGGGAGTTGCACCCGGCATCGAAATCACACACCGGGAGGCTGCGTAAACTTTTGCTTCCTCCTGCATAGCCACCACACCAACCGACACGCTCAGTATTCCGCAAACCAACAACATCAGTTTCTTCATCTCATATACCTTGGAAAATGGTTGTAATTTTTAACTGCAGGAGCACAGCGTACCAGAAAAATTGGACCGCAAAAAGAAGAATAGTACACCTACCACCTAAACGCTAAAGAAAATGCTGGTGCACCGTGCTCATCCATTGCTATGCCCATCTTAATAGTATCGGCCAGCCGGGTATCAACGAGCTTGCTAGCAGCAAAGGCGTAGATCGTACCAAAACCAGCCCCGGCAATGAGCTGAGAGGCGTAGTGGCGGTTGCAGGTTAGAAAGTTGATGCCAAGAAAGGTGGCCACCATGCCGAGCGGGATCCCGTAATTTGGCCCGTAGCGAGTGCCATAAAGCATTGCCATGTAAAACGCTTGCGCCATATGGCCAGAAGGAAACCCTCCGTATGCCCGTTTTTTGCAACTAAACTTTTCATTCCATGGTCGAAACGAGGCGTTAAACTCTATTTTCTTCACCCACATTTTTGTCCAGATCACGAATGGTAGCCCCATGAGCATCACCTGGCCGGTCAACCGTTTATCATGATTGCCTGAAACAAGCGCATCCATACCCAAAAGAAAGATCGGGAGCGCAATGCTATATTTTGCAAAATCATGACACCATTTCGGCATCTGATTAATATTTTTATGAAGCTTTGAGTTGTAAAACCAGTTTTGGAGATGCTCATCAAACATACGGGTTCCCACATAGATCGGAAACATCGTACTCGCAACTTTAAGCGTATCCCACCTGAATATGTTGGTATGCAAATAAAATACATTGTAAAACGCATGACGAATCGCATCACTCAGCGCCCAGCCCACGTTCGCATACGTCTTTTTCTTATGAGGGCGTAGATCCTTTGCTTGCCCAGCAAACGGCTTTGGAAGCACACACAGTTCTATATCATGCGGATCGATATGAGGTATTTCTTTACGTGATGGCCGCCTGCGTGCCTCTAGAGGAGTAGCACAGAGCATACCAATAAACAGAATGAAGAGAGTGATTTTTTTTCGCATCATGCCTCCCCAAGTAGGAGAATCTCATTACTATCTTTAGATCATCATTCTAGTAAAGAGAGGGGGTGGAATACAAGTACCCTTGCGGGAAGCTGGTCACTCGGCATTATTCCTTCCAATGTATAAATATTTTTTCCTTTAATATTATGCGGTCTTATGCAGACGGCACGAAGATATTGCGTGCCTCCTCCTTCGCTTATCCAGGCCTTTCCTACTACGCTCTTCGAGCTTCGAAGGACAAGCCGGCCATGTCATACGAAGCCTTGGCGAAGTATGATTGGCAAGCTACGGCGGACACAGCAATATATTTGATACAAGGGCAAAAAATTGAAGTTAAATCCGGTAGCGCGACACGACCAAAAGCCGACCGTAGGGAGGATGTGAGTCGTGCATTCGCGCGGGAGAGCAATCCAACAGCATGTTGGTGCCCTTGTATTAAAGGTATTGGGCACGCAATACCTTTATGCCCAGCCGGCATGAGGCAAGAGAGATTGAAATAAAAGACTAATAATGCCCAGCGAACGCAATAATGTTAATTTACGCCTCCCGCGCAGGGGAAAGCTCAGTACCCTTTCGGGTGCATGCCCTGCCATGGCGTAGCCTGCTCATAGGCATCAGCCACTTTAAACATCAGCTCTTCAGCAAGATGAGGGGCGGCTATCTGGAAACCAATCGGCATCCCGTCCTTGCTCATGCCACACGGAATAGAAATAGCGGGAATACCAGCTAAATTCATCGGACAGGTAAAGTAATCCTGGAGATCTATTTGCAATGGATCAAGATCAAAGGCGCCGAGTTTGAATGCCGGTGCTGGATGCGTTGGCATTAAAAGTACATCCACTTCCTTGAACGCTTCCACAAATTGGCTGCGAATAAGCCGCTTCACCTTCTGCGCATTATCATAAAATTCACCTGAATGACCAGATGAAAGCACGTAGTTGCCCACGATAATACGTTTCTTCACTTCTGCACCAAATCCATCATGACGCGTTTCATCATACATAGCGCGCAACGTACTGGCCTGCTTATTCCTAAACCCATAGCGCACACCATCAAAACGAGCCAAGTTTGATGCCGCTTCAGCACGACTCAAAACAAAGTAGGCTGCAGCACTGTAATCAATTGCAGGAAGTGTTACGTGGTGAATCGTAGCTCCAAGTTTTTCAAACTCTTTCATACCATTCTCGATCGCTAATACCACCTCAGGATCCATTCCTTCAGCACATAAGGTATTATCCACAATGCCGATCTTCAATCCCTTGGGCAATGTGCCATCCAGCTTCTGCGTATAATCTTTTGATTTCACCTGCAACGTAGAAGAATCATGTTCGTCTTTCCCCGCCATTAACGAAAAGATGAACGCACTATCATAAACCGACCGAGAGAACACGCCGATCTGATCAAGTGACGAAGCATAATGAACTAAACCATATCGTGATACATGTCCATACGTTGGTTTCATGCCCACGATGCCACAAAATGCTGCCGGCTGACGCACTGAGCCTCCCGTATCTGATCCTAGCGCCCATGGAACTAATCCTGCCGCAACCGCTGCCGCTGAACCACCACTGGAACCGCCTGGCACCCGACTCAAATCCCACGGATTTTTTGTTTTTTGAAAGTAGGAGGTTTCCGTGGAACTTCCCATCGCAAATTCATCGAGGTTGGCTCGCCCAATAATCGCACCGCCCTGCGCTTTCAAACGCGCAATCACCGTGGCATCATAGGGAGAACGAAAATCTTTGAGCATACGCGATCCGCACGTGAGTAGCTGCTCTTCAATAGCAATATTGTTTTTGATCAAACCGGGAATGCCCTGCAATGGGCCAGAAAGCGTACTATTTTTGAGGATCCACTCTTTATCAAAAATTTCGAGCGCTGCGCCAAGTTCACCATCGTAGGCAGCAAAGCGATTAATGAAAAAATCAAGCAGCTCCTCGATAGAAATCGTTTTATTTTTCAACTGTTCACGCAACTGTTTAACGGTTGCAAAAGAAAGGGAGTTCATTATTGGCACCTTAGTTGTCTAAAATCACGGGAACGACAAAGTAATTCCCCTCACGCTCAGGCGCTTGGGCTAAAATAGGCTCTGGATCTTGGGGCACCACGAGATCCTCACGGAATGTATTCACATTTTTCGTGGATGGCTCTTCGATATCAGCCCCTGCCTGCACCACCCGCTCAGCATAAGAAAGAACCTCTTCAAGCCGCTTCATTAACGGCTCAACTTCTTCTTCATGCAACGCAATACGTGATATACGCGCAATATGTAACACCTCATCACGAGAAATTTTTGTCATACTGTTTCCTGTAGCGATGAAACCTTCCATAGCTCTCCGCGCAGCCTGCCAATGTAAACGATACTCATCAGCGCATTGCCAAAATAGAATGATCCATACAATAAAATAAACTTCAATGTCGCACTCTGAAAATCAATTGTGGAGATCATATAAGAAAGTGGGACAAAATACCCTAAACAAATTGCTAATCGTACATACATTACCACTCGAACATTCCCTGCCCCGCGCAGAGCTCCAGAGAGGATCAATTGTACCAGATCAAAGAACACAAGTACACTCAGAATCGGAAATGCATAGGCAGCCAACAGCGTAAATTCACCCTTTCTATCAAAAAAACGAATAATCGGTGCCGGATTAAGCGCAAACAGGAACAGAACAGAGAATACGGCAATAGAGGACATAAAACAGATCTTTTTGAGATTACTCTTAATTGCCGCCCAATTGCGCATCCCATAATCGTTACTCACCAAAAACGTGATCACCTGTGCAAATGCAATGGCCGGCAAAAAAGCAAATCGCTCCATATCTTTTACCACACAAAATGCGGCCACCGTGCAGGTTCCCATCGGGTTGATCATTTTGCACAACCAAATATACGACCAGGCCATCGTTGCTTTATCAATCATCACCGGCCAGCTCAAGAAAAAAAGCTGCTTGACGTAAGTACGATCCGCAATTGTTTTTAAAAGATCGATCCCATATTTGCGATACTGTTTATTCAGCAAGATATAGCCGAGTACCAATAACACCATCACCCCGTACTGAATTAATGAGGCCACTGCCGATCCTTGCAGCTCCATGCGTGGAAAACCAAAATTGCCTAAAATAAGCGCATAATCAAAAAAGAGAAATATAGCAGAACCAATGATAAAAATTACCATCGGGGTTTTGGTATTTTTCACCCCCCGCAAAAAACCAATTAAAGCCATATATAGAAATATAAAGAAAACACTAAAAGCACGCAGGCGCAGAAAAGGAATACCAAACGCGATCATATCCTGCGGCACATCGTACCAAACGTAAATAGCATGCGCACCAAAGAATAAGAATGAGGAAATCAAAACTCCTAAAAAACAGGTACTCCAAAACGTATCCGCTACCGTTCTGCCCACCTTATGATTCTCTTGCATGCCATTAAATTGCCCACTCATAATCACCACCCCCACGGAAATTGATTCAGCAAGCTTAATGATGAAATGAATAAGGTTGTTCGTAGCCCCAAGCGTGGCATACATTGAGATGGATTCGAGCTGTCCCACAAAATAAGCGTCAAGCCAAAACGGCAATGAGTACAATACTAATGCTGAAATAAACTCGGGAAAAAAGTAACGCAAAATTCTGCCGTATCCTTCCCCATGCTGCGTATCAATAAGACCTGCTTTAAAGCTTGAGACTATTCCTTTTTTCATGCTCACTCCTCATCAAAATTAAGCGCCGCTGCTTACCACCCACCGTATACGGAACATCCCCCACACTATAGAGCGCCACCCTACTACCCGCTTCCCACTGTTTTGACGCCCAGTACACAAGCTGCGCATCACGGTAGTGGCACGAGGGCTTAAACAGATGAATCAGCTCTTCTGGTTGCAAAGAAGCTCGGGCACAAAAAAGCTGAATATCATAGTTCGTACGGCGCAAAAATGTGCGCCAATCATAATCCGAAATCAAAACATTGTCGAGCTTTAGCACCTGAATAACTTCCTCAAGGAATCGAATCTTTTTCTGATTAACTTCAATCAACGTCACTGAAACATGAGGATAGAGAATTGCCAACGGAATACCGGGAAATCCTCCTCCCGTTCCCACATCAGCTATCGATGATATCGTAGAAAGATCCACCGCATATTTGAGCGCTAACGAATCTTGAAAGTGATCGGAGATAACCTTCTTTATACTCGTGATCGCCGTAAGATTACTTTTTTCATTCCACTCTAGGAGCAGTACCGCATACTGCTGAAATTTCTCAAGCTGATCATCGGTCAGCTGCTCATGCTTCTTAAACTGCTGCCACACCCTTTGATCATTCGTTGTTTCGTACTCATTCATAGTATTGATATCCTTTAAACCATAGATTTTGAGCATGCCTGTGTGATAGGCTGCGTTACAACAGTATGAAATAAATAGAAAAGCGAGGCAACTACCATGAAACAAATACATACAATTTTTTTTGTGAGTATATGGTTGCTCATCACGCAGTCAATCCTAGCCGATCCCATCCTCACCTTCTTTTTCCGCAACTATCCAGAGATTGGGCTCGCACAACGCACGCTCGAGAAACTACATCGGCCCCACGGCATTGCCAAGGAACATTTGCGCGCACTCATGAATCCCAATCCAATTGGTGGCATTTTTACCACTTATTATGGCTTTTTAGATGCATCGAGTAAAAATGGACAGATCTTGTTTCCCCGCAAACAAAGCAAAGCATCCTTCCAACTGGTGATCTCAAATAAAATAACGCCCATCACCATGTTCAAAACCACAATCAGCCATTGGGAACTTGAGCCGGGAACACCGGCTGCAATATATAATCTTGAATTAAAAGAAGACGAAAACACCAAGCTTTCGTTTTGGCAAATGGAAGCAGCTCCTACCCCTGAAAACAATCGCCTTGATGCCATCAGCTCAATTGTTATTATTGCCAAACCACACAATATTTATGTGCCAACCGGCATCACGCTCACCAAGCCAAGCGCCAATTTGATCCTGCCAGACATCTACGTAAAAAAGGGAATCAGCAGTATCCGAAACTCTCTCTATGTGCTCAATCTGAGCCTATTCTTCCGACCAATCGACTTGCTGTATAAGAAAGAGAAAACAAAGTACGAGGTACTTATTAAAGAGTAACGCCATCAAAAGGGTGGGATCACCGATACTGATGATCCCTTTAAAATCTACTCTAGGCCTTCTGAAGCCCCCACATTTGCAATCTCGTTGGATTCATAAGCGTTTCTTTCACATAGTCCTGTTTATAATACGTCGCGTATGAAATTGCTTCCACCACGCGAGGATCAGATGCAAGCGTGCGCAGCACTTCTCTTGGATTTTTCAATCTAAATACGCTCTTTTGAGCTACATAGTGAATAAGATTTTTGAAACTATACAGTTTCGCGATTGCTGCTAGCCGCAATATCTCTGGTGGATAGGTAGGAAATACTCGCTGCAACGCTTCAGCAGTTTCTGAGATTTCCCTTCTTCCAACGAGATTCTTAGCCACTATAGCAGCACCAATGATACCAGCAAAAACAACCGCACCAAGTACTTCATGCCTTTCACTCTTCAATGGTGGTTGTGGTGGACCTGCTGGAGCAAGTCGAGCCATACCGTGAAATGGCGTTAAGCCTAATGCGCCTACAAACATTAAGGTGATTATACGTAACGACTTCTTCATACCGTTCCTTTTTTACCCCTTAACGTCAGGGCATTGTAATGGTTAAACATACCTTCCTACTGCTCACCATACCAAAGAAAACCCCCTAAAAGTCAATGATTTAGGGCAAACCAGCCCCCCTTTTTCCAAAAAATCAAAATGCTGCTATACTGGGGTTCACTTGTTTTTAATTATGTTAATTATATGCAAAGGAAGAGTGCCGTATGAAATTACAAATCTCTTTTGATCTGACCGATCTTGATCGCGCGTTGGAGATCGCTGCGCAGATCCATGAATATGCCGACATCCTTGAGATAGGCACCCTGCTCATCTATGCCCACGGAACTACCGCCGTGGAACGATTCCGAGAAGCATTCCCGGACAAGGTCCTTCTAACCGACACAAAAATCGTTGATCGTGGGAAGGAATCAATCGCCCTGTTTGCAAACGCACAAACTGATTGGGTGACCGTTATGGCAGGAACGAATAAAAACGTAATTCATGCAGCCTGCACCGCAGCACATGAACGGAATAAGAAAGTAGTCCTCGATATGATCGATTCAAAGGAGATCGGTCAGTCTGCTCTAGAGGCTAAAAATTTGGGCGCTGACGCCCTTTTGGTTCACCAGCCATACGATGTTGAAGAACCGCTCGAATTTCTCGATAAATGGGAAATGATTCGCGGCAACACTGATTTGCCTATTTTTATCTCTACCCGCATCGGACGGGATAATATTGAGGATATTCTGAACGTCAAACCAGACGGCATCATTCTTGGCCGCACGATTACTGAAGCTGAAGATCCTCGAGAAGAAGCGAAATTCTTTTACAACAAATGTAAAGGGATTGAACCGGAACCAGAGCCTGAGGCTTCTGAAGAAGAAGTTGAATCGGCTGAGGTATTGGAAGAGGAAGAGTAAATCAACCTATTTTCGCGAACTTTGATGTTTAAACATGCTTCGTAATTCCGCCACGGTAGTGGCATCCTCAGGGCTTTTATCCTCTCGATAGCCCATAAGACGAGGAAATCGAAGAGCTAATCCAAGCTCGTCCCCATCTTTTCCCGCAGCATGCGTCGGTGATTTGGTGATCTCATCCGCCCGTATCTGGCAAACAATATCAGGGGCCACCCACACATCAGGATAGAGCTCCTTAGCGCAGATCACGTTGGATGGTTTTTGAGCCCGTTTAATTGCATCACATTGCTTTTTCAAATCAATCCACTCTTGATCAGTGAGCCCGGTACCCACTTTGGCCACCGTTTCGAATCGATCCTCTTTTTTATTAAATACCCCCACAAGGAATGCCCCGATGCCAAACACCGCTCGCTTGCCTGAACCGGCATAGTAGCCCAAGATTACACAATCGATCGTATCTTCAATGTGCCCTTCTTCTTGCCGTTTGAGTTTGATCCAGTTAAAATTTCGTTTTCCGGGCCGATAAATCGCATCCGGCCGTTTGACTACAATTCCCTCAAGCCCTTCCGCAATAGCTGCCAAAAAATATTCTTCAAGCTCTTTGGCACTCTTAATCTGTTTTTCCTCAATCACCTGGACCGGACTATTCCCCTTGGTTGGCATAATTTTTTGTAATGTTTTATACCGTTCGTTGTGCGATTCACCGAGCAGAGATTTGCCGTTGAGATACAAAATATCAAAGACATACAGCCTGAGCGGAAACTCCGTAGCCATCTGCTCAATCCCATGCTTGCGTTTTCGTTTCACCGTTTCTTGAAATGGTAAAAATGCATCAAGATTAGGATCGTAGACAATCGCCTCTCCCTCACAAATAAGCGTTTTTACCTTCAGCTTGAGTAACGCCTCCACCAAGTCGGGAAACATGGCAGACATATCTTTTAAGTTACGGGAGAAGAAATGAACAATCGGTTTTTCACTCGTGTTATCAAGGTGGATCTGCAAGCGAAAGCCATCCAGTTTTGGTTGCACAATGCAGGGGCCCAATTTTTCAAAAATCGCCTTCGCCGTTGGCAACCGTTCTGCTGCAGCGGGGCGAATAGGAATACCCACCGTGATCTGCATCTTTTCAATCGCTTCCATACCCCCTTCTTTGAGCGTTCGCGCAATAAGCCCAATATCAGCAGAAATGTTGTACGCGTTCTCAAGCTCTGGGCGCAACGATTTATCACCCGTTTCCATCCAAGAGAGCGCATCAACAATCGTCATATCTGAGAATCCGAGACGCAGTTTGCCGAGCACAATCCGCACAATATATTTAGCTGAAAGGCAATCAACATGACGCAATAGATCATAGAGCGCATTCGCCTTCTCTTGAATCGATCCCGTTCCGGCAATTTTTTGCATAGCAACCAGTTTGTCGTACACCTCTATCACACTCAACTCATTATTAATCTGTTCCCATTCACCACCCGCAACAATCGTGCCAATGTCACCAACTTGTTTCTCCTCCTTTTTAATGATTTCCTCTGGACGATCCAATAGCTTTGCCACCACGGGCACCATTAATTTTTGCGCAATATTAAATTGGGATTCAAGATACGGAGGATAGAGCTTGCCAAGCGAAAGATAACAGATAATGCCGGCCTCGCGCGCCGTCGCTTTTTTGAACAGCTCCGCCAACAATTCTGTGATGGCAATACGGGATGACGTACGCTCTATTTTATTAAATACCCGCGCTAGCTCAAAAAACTTCATGACTACTCACCTCACCATATAATAGATCCGTATATTACCACGATGCCGCCAAAGCACCCAACCTGCCATACCAGCAACCAACAAAAACCCATGCATCCCTGAAAGCATCAACGCATAAAAGGGCAACGCAAACGATGTTACCACCGATGCAATACCCACATCACGCAGATACCACAACGCAATGAGCCAGGTAGCAAACAATCCAATGAGCAAGAATGGATGAATTGCAAGCAGAATGCCAACCATCGTTGCCACTCCTTTGCCACCAGAACCGTTTAAAAAAATAGAATGTCCATTACCGATCATAAGCAAAAAAGCACACAGCATTAAAAGCGATGATGATGCACCCAAATCAGAACACAACACCAAATAGAAATAGGCTTTGAAACAATCAACTGCTAGCACAATAAAAAAATATTTTAACCCAAGTGCACGTGCCACATTCGTGGCCCCAACATTTCCTGAGCCATGCCGACGAATATCACGAATGCCGGCCCATCTGCTTATCCAGTAGCCCACCGGCAACGCACCAACAAAATAGGCGCCTATCACATATAATAACGAGATGCTACTCATGCTGATCATTACTTCCCTCCCAAGGCAATCGCTGCTTATTTGCACGGAATGCACGCATGAAATCATCATAATACACAACCGCCGATATCACCGAGAATGCAGTTGTAAGAAGTAACAGACTCATTTCAACAATATTGAATGGCTCCTGCATGCCAAGCTGCTGATAGGGATTAGCAATAATGATCGCAATACAGACCATCTGCAGCGCCGTTTTTATTTTTCCGAGTAATGAAACAGAAACCGTTACAGCAAACTCAAGAGCTACATACCGTAACCCCATGATAAAAAACTCTCGTCCAATCAAAATGATCACCCAATAGAAGTAGATTTTGCCAGCTGCAAGCAATCCAATGAGTGCCGAGTAGGTGAGAAATTTATCCGCAATCGGATCCAATATACGCCCCACCACTGTTTCCTGATTATATTTACGCGCCAAATACCCATCAAAGAAATCGGTCATACTCAGCAACACAAAAAGAAACGCGAGAAAGAGATTGACCCCGAGAATGTTGGCAGGCAACGCATACACGAACAACACCGGCATCACCAACGGTGAAACGATCAAACGGAATAATGTGAGCATGTTGGGAACATTAAGTTGTTTCATAGTACCTACTACCTTTTTCGGGCCGCGCCGGCCCTACTACGCGTCGGCTAACGCCGCTTGCTTCGAAGGGCATACTTCGCTCTGTATCAAACAATCTTACTAATTTCCTTTTCTGGCGAAGGGTGGCCGTGCCATACGAAGCTCCGAAGGAGCGAAGTATGGT
>JAUUXD010000023.1 GCA_030588705.1 bacterium
TACCATCACCGTAGCTGCTACCTCCAAAGAACCCGATCAAGAACTTAATAAAGCAATTGAATCCACCTCAAAGGAAGTCGAAGGTTGGAAACCAGCAGCCGTATTTCAACGACTAACCAACAAACTCGCCACCTTCAAACAAAATCTCCTTTCTATGAAACAATGCCTTATTAAGCGTCACTGCACCAAGCAACAAAAACGAGCTCTCTATGGTACCGCAGCAGGCATAGTGGCCCTGGTAACTATTGCGATAGGTGTTGGCATAGGCATTTATCTCTATGCTCAAAAACAGGAAGAAGAAAAACCTGAGCCAACAAAGCCTCCCGTACCTCCTAAACCAGGAGAACCCGTTCCTGAGGCAGAACTCCAAAAACTGGCAATTGATCAAGCTGCAGAAACACCGGCACCTCCAAAAACATACTCCGAGAAATTTAGAGCATTTATGCGAAAAGCAACTACCATGAAAGAAAAAGGTAAAACTGAGATACAGGAAGCAGCCCAGGCTATTAAACAGGCACTGAAGGAAAAATCAACACAAGCAAAAGAAGCTCTTGGGGAAAAAGCAGACAAACTTAAGCAGCAAAAACTATTTCTGGCTGCAAAAGCGTCTCTTGCAAAAGCTCAGAAAATCGCCGAAGGATTTGTGGAAAAAGTAAAAAATATAAACATTGCAGACTCTATAAAAGAAGTATTAAACATAGATCTTTCAACAATGAAAGCATCCGTTCAAGCAATATGGTCGTCGTCGCCAAAAATTATGGAGCCTATTAACGAGCTATATGAGGTTAAACTTTTTGAGCAACTAGACACTATTGTGAACAAAATAGGGGTCTGGCAACAACTAGGAGAGGAGCTTTCCCAAAATTCGACAGAACTTCTCAAGCAATGGAGCCAGCGGGGTACTCATGCCACAAGAGTTGGCACATGGTGGTGGGGCGATCCTCAAGCGGAGCAATACCCTCTTGCAGCCAAACTCGATCAATTACTTCAGGCCTATCCTGAAATGGTCTCACTCATCAATCAGCTTGACCTGGCCACGCCAGGACGTCTCATCGGTATTGCACTACAACAAACCGCCGAACTACTTAAAAACGCTACACAACTCAAAATGGGCATAGGAGACCTGAACCTCGTATTCTTCACTCCCGAAGTCAGGAAGGCTCTTTTCTCATTAAGTGAGGACCTGTATGCAAAAGATCGTAAAAGCTTAGCTGGTTTGATCGTATCAACAACACGATTGGGAACAGGCAACCTGATAAAGGCACCTATTGATGTTAACAGGGTCGTTACCACGCAAGACACGGTGAAGAAATTTCTCTACTCATTCGCATGGCACCTCACTAACCCAGCAACCTTTGCAAGCCAACTCAAGGAACTCCCAACTTTAGCTGCAAACATTGGCGGAAATGCGGCTGGCATACAACCTGAATCAGAAGTTCTACAAACGTCATTAGAAATGTTAACAAACAATCTCTACAATATGCCAAGTGAAATAAAGACCAAATTTGTACAACAACTCAATGTTAAAGGCAAATTGTTGCAGAATGTTGCCCATGCACCAACAATACTTCGATACGCAATAGGGCAACAAATTCAACAAATAAAAAAACAAATTGATACAACACTCCAGATTGGCAACTCAATATTACTAAAAGTGGGAACCATTCTGCAGAATGCAGCAAAAATACTTACCGTCGTAAATATGCTAATGGGATCAAACTCACACGCCTACGTTAATGAAGATGTGGTAATCGGCTTTAATCAAATGTCTGAAATGCTCACCAAAATGATGAGCACCATTCGCACATTAGGAATAGATATTCAAGCGCAACAACTCCCTTCAATTAGCCCTGCAACCTTCTAAGGAACTATCTGGCCATGGTGACAAGCATAGAATCAAGCGTTTCTTGGGGCGTTTGATCGGTATTATCGATTACGTGCGCCCCTTCGGGGACAATCAATGGAGCATTTTTACGTTTCATATCACGCTGGTCACGCTCATTTATAAATGCACGAGCCTCCTCCAATGAACCATCGGCATCATACTTTCCCTGCTGCTTGAGCCAGCGTTTTGCCCGCTCATCTTCTGATGCAGTCACATAAAATTTATAATCCGCATAGGGAAACACCACCGAGCCAGAATCACGCCCATCCACAATCACATCTACTGATTTTGCTATCGATCGCTGCAGCTGCATAAGCTTCTCCCGCACTTCACCATTGCGGCTTACTACCGAAGCGAGTTGATCTATGCCCCCTGCTTTTAAATAAGGTGTAATATCAACCTCATCAAAAAAAATCCGCTCCTTGTGTTGATCATCGTACGTATACACAAAACGTTTGGGGTCCAACACCTTCTCCACATCCTCCATACGTGGCTGCTCAAACTGCTCCTTGGTGTAGCCGTACTGATGTTTGAGCACATAGGCAAGCGCACGAAACATCAAACCCGAATAGAGATAGTAATGGCCCAGCGTTTTGGCAAGCATACGCCCGAGCGTGGATTTGCCACTGGCCGTTGGCCCGTCGATGGTAATAATCATGATGCGTCCTTTGTGTCGGCAATATCTACTCCCATCAACTCAATATTTGTCCGCCCATTCCAATAATTTTCACTCACTTGCGCCGCAATAGAAAACGTATCGGTATCAAGCGACAGCAACCGATCATAGAGATCGGGGCGATTGAAGAAAATAACCGGCTTTATTACCCCATCAGCAAAGATAGAACATTTAACGTGCGCATCTTTGAGCAACTTTGGTTTTTGTACCAAGGTCACCTCCTCCACCACAAAAAGCGGCTGCCGGTTTTTGTGACCAAACGGCTCTAGATGATGCATATCACGTACAATTTTTTGGTTAAAATCATTTAGCTTTGCCTGCGCATCAATATCAATTTTTTGCTTAAGATCGAACGGCGTTAGCTGCTTGTTTACTATCTCTTCTAATTTCGCACGCAGTTTCGGCAAATTTTCTTTTTTAAGCGATAATCCTGCTGCTTGTGAGTGGCCCCCAAACTGCTCAAGCAGATCGCGCGATTCATGCAAAGCGTCAAAAATATTGAACTCATCAATAGAGCGACACGATCCTTTCAGCAGTCCATCTTTTGTTTCATGAAAAAGAAGTGTTGGTTTGCCATATTCGCTCACCAAACGAGATGCCACCAGCCCAATCACCCCCGGACGCCAGTTTTTACTCGAAGCAATCACTACATTCGAAACATCTAGATCAATTCCGCTTTCTTCAATCTGTTTTTTTGCATCGAGCAAAATTGATCGTTCTATCTCTTTGCGCGCTTCATTCAGCTCGAGCAATACGCGCCCTACCTCCTGAACTTCACCTTTATCAGCACCGATTAAAAACTTTACCCCCTGACGCGGGTCCTGCAACCTCCCCAATGCATTAATTTGAGGCGCAATTGAAAAACCTATATCCAAAGAAGAAATAAGAGGTTTCACCACCTTGCCATTCTGCTTTAATGTTTTGAGCGACAAACTTTCTACCGTATTGATGTAATGCAGTCCATGACGAACCCAATACCGGTTCTCGCCAAGCAGCGGCACCACATCAGCAATGGTTCCCAGTAAAAGAAGTTCATACACTTTTGGCGGCAGCTCCATGCCCTTCTGCTCATACAGCAAGGAAAGTACCTTGAACGCAACGCCCACTCCCGCAAGGTCCTTAAAGGGATACTGACAATCATCTTGATTTGGATTCACGAGCGCAAAGGAATCAGGAACTGCGTCATGAGGACGATGGTGATCAGTAATAATCAGATCAATGCCCAGCTCTTTTGCTTTTAAAGCCGGATCGAATGCGGTAATACCATTATCCACCGTGATAATAACTTTGTAACCATTCTGTGCCGCCCTTTCGACAATCTTGGAAGAGATACCGTAGCCATCACGAACACGATGGGGCAAATAGAAATTAACGCGTGCACCCAACGGCAATAATCCAATCATCATTAACGCGGTGGAAGTAATACCATCCACATCATAATCACCAAACAATAAAATCGACTCTTTTTTAGCAATCGCATACAAAATACGATCTACCGCCTTTTGCGCATCTTTCATCTGGGAAGGGTGCGCCACATCCTTTTCAAAGGAACTGAATAAAAAAGAGTTGATTTGATCATGTTCCTGAAAACCACGCGTGTACAACGTATGAGCAATCGGAATTGATAGGTTGTACGTTGCCGCAATATGAGCAATACGCTGATCGTTTTCCTCCGGCATCCTCCACACATATTTTGCACCATAGCAGAGTGAATTCATGGTTACTGTCTCAGCGTAGGAAAGAGGATTACATCCTTAATCGACGTTGTATTAGTGAGAAGCATCGTCAATCGATCAATCCCTATACCAAAGCCAACGGTTGGCGGCAGCGCATGTTCAAGCGCCGTCACATAATCAGCATCGTAGTGGTGCGCTTCTGCGTCACCCGCCTCTTTTTGCCCTGCCTGTTGCTTGAATCGTTCTGCCTGATCAAAGGGATCATTCAACTCATTAAATGCATTGCACAACTCCATACCAGCCACAAACAGTTCAAAACGCAGCACTACATCAGGATTTTTTGGGTCTCGTTTGGCCAGTGGAGATATTTCTATAGGATAATGGGTAATGAAAGTGGGATTAATCAGCTTGCTCTCAACAAGTTCATCAAAGAGTGCACACAATTTTTCTCCCCACGATACACCCTTTTTATCAAGTTCAATCCCATATTTTTTTAATGTGGCATCGATACTCTTTTCTTCAAGCTCTTGCTCAGAAACGTTTCCATACTTGATCACCGCATCACGCATGGAAATACGTTCAAACGGTTTTCCAAAATCGATTGAATGCTCACCAAACGATACTTTTGAATCATCACGCACCACACGAACAACCGCTTGAATCATCTGCTCTGTAAAATCCATCATCCATTCATAATTATGATGCGCCACGTACAGCTCAAGCATCGTGAATTCTGGATTATGTTTCGTGGAGATCCCTTCATTGCGAAAGACACGTCCAATTTCATACACCCGCTCAAGGCCACCAACCACCAGCCGTTTCAAATACAGCTCTGGTGCAATACGCAGATAAAAATCTGTGCCAAGAGCATTGTGATGTGTTACAAACGGACGAGCCGTTGCACCCCCTGGAATGGGATGCAAGATCGGTGTCTCCACTTCCATAAAATCATGCTCATCGAGAAACTGGCGAAGCGTTTTAATAATCTTTGATCGATCGTAAAATCGTTTACGGCTCTCTTCATTGCTAATAAGATCAAGGTATCGTCTGCGATATTTTATTTCAATATCGGTCAACCCATGAAATTTTTCTGGCAATGGATGTAATGATTTACTCAACAGCTCAAATTCTTTTACTTTAACGGTAATTTCACCCATCTTCGTGCGAAACGCATTCCCCTGAACCCAGAGAATATCACCCACATCCACAAACGATTCAAAATGATCAAAGGCAGTTTCACCGATCCCATCTTTGCGTACATAGATTTGGATCTTTCCACTACGATCCTGCAGATGTGCAAACGCCGTTTTGCCATGCTTTCGAAGCGATACCACTCGGCCCGCCAGGGAAAACGGTTGTGCCTCATCATCTTCTTTGAATGTTGAAAGAACTTCAAGAGCCGTCGCGTCTACTGGTTTTGCTTCCGGCCATGGCTCGATGCCCGCTTTGCGCATTGCATGCACTTTGCCAACACGAACCTGATGCTCCTCTGAAGCTAATTCTTCCGGTGACTGCGTGGGGGTATCGTTATCTTTTTTCATGGGTACCATACCAATTAGACTAGTTATAATTCGTTACATTTTAAAAAGGAGTATACCGCAGGCCACGCAGTTTGTCACCGCGATCCTTCGACAAGCTCCCAGCCTACGCCATAGGCTACGGCGGGCACGGCAGGATGCACGGGACGGTGCTATTCCACAATCATGCGATAATTTTCTTCAGCTCGATCCCAGTTCACGATATTCCACCAGTTTTCCACATACTCTGCTCGACGATTCTCATACTGGAGAAAATAAGCATGTTCCCATACATCAAGCCCTAAAATTTCCTGCGAGCCTTGGGTGAGTGGCGCATCTTGATCATCCGATTCGCGCAACTCCAAATCACCGTGCTTGTTAAGACAAAGCCAAGCCCATCCACTACCAAATACACCATTAGCCATCGCAGAAAACTGCTCTTTAAACGCTTCAAAACTGCCAAAATATTTCTTGATCACGATCGCAAGTTCTCCATTGGGTTCTCCGCCACCACCCTTCTTCATCACCTCCCAAAAAAAGGAATGATTATAATCGCCGCCCGCACCACGCATCACCGCAGTTCGAATTGATTCGGGCAGATTGTCGGGTGCTGCAAGAAACCATTCGAGTGATTCTTTGTATAGCTCAGGATGATTCTCAAGCGCTTTATTAAGGCGATTCACATATCCTTGATGGAGCTTCTCGTAATGAATTTCCATAACACGAGCACTTATATACGGCTCTAGGGCATCAAGCGCATACGGAAGCGGACGCAATTTAAACATGACAATCCTTCACGTTAGAATTGAAAAATTAATTATCGGTTCGAACAGTATAGTTGGGAACCTAGCGAGACACCAAATAAATCTCTTCACCCTCTTTTGCCATGTGCAACTGTTCACGTGCAAGCTTCTCTTTATAAAATGGATCTGATCCCCACGCGTGAAGTTCTTCTTCTTTCATCCCAATTTCATGATGAGCAACCACTATCTGCTGCTCGAACAGTTTGTTTTCTGCTTGCAACTGGTAAATCTCTCGCATACCACACATACCGTAATAGTAGAACCAACTGAATAGTAGTACCTCCACGGTAAATACTATGCGCATTATGGTTCGTTTTTGGATCATTACAGCTCCCCCTTATCCTGGTACACATCCCGATCAATATCCCGATAACGTGTCAAAAACGTAACATGAGGCATCGTCTGCTTAGCAAATGAATGGGCAAGCGCCACCGAACGATGCCGCCCTCCAGTACATCCAATTGCAATATTCATAGAAAAGCGCCCCTCCTTTAATGATTGATCAACCACATACATTGCAAAAGAACTAAAGCGATCCCAATATTCCTGCACCGCTTTTTGAGAAAAAAGATAATCAAGAACAGGCTGATCAGTACCATTCAACTGTTTGAGCGATGGTTCAAAATAAGGGTTGGGTAAAAAACGAACATCAAAGAGTAAATTGCTTTCTGGGGGCACCCCATATTTGAACCCAAATGCCGTCACGGTAACCACCATCTCCTGTTGATTATCAGCACAAAACGTACTAATAACAAAATGGCGCAATTGATGAATCGTAAATTGATCAGTATCAAGCACCACATCAGCCATATCACACAAAGGCTGAAGCATCTCCGCTTCCTGTCGGATCGCATCAGAAACATCCTTGGTTGAACTGGCAAGCGGATGGCGACGACGCGTTTCTTGAAACCGTTTTAATAGCACTTGGTGGCTAGAAGTAACAAATACTATTTTTAAGGAGAATGGCCAGACGGTTTTGAGCCGATATAGTTTGTGAATCGTGGTGCTAATATCACCGCGCACATCAATGCCAAGCGCAATACGAGAATGAGCAATCTCTGCCTGCACCGTTGATTCAAAAAATTGTTGAAGTAATGAACCGGGCAGATTATTCACACAAAAAAAGCCAATATCTTCTAACGAATACAGCACCGTGTTCTTGCCCGCACCGGAATAGCCGGTAACCACCACTACTTGTGGCAATTCTGCATGCCGCTCAACCCCACCCTGGCGTATGCTTGTATGCTTTTGCATGTTTCCTCCTGAATTGCCACACAACTCTAGAATATTTGAAGCATTACTCGCTACCCTCACATACATGCCAACTATATACCAAGCACATAGAATACGTAACGAAAAAGGGAAGAAGATGAAAAAAATAATGCTAGCTCTTTTGGTTTCAGGAGTCATCTACGCTGATCAACAACCGGTCCCCTTCGATCAAACCGCCTACCTATGGTCTCGCACCTTTGCAGAAGTGATGCAGCTTGCCAATAAAAAACATTACAAGATCGCCAACCTCGAAGAAGCGATGATTAAAGCCATCGATGCATTTCTCAGTCATCTTGATCCTCATTCAAGTTTCCTCGATCCTAAAACATATAAGCTCATGCTCGATCAAACGAGTGGACAATTTTTTGGCATAGGTATCGTGATTGATAACACGAGAAAACCAAAGGATAAATACTTAACAATCGTTGACACCATACCAGATGGCCCATCGGATAAGGCAGGCATTAAACCACTCGATAAAATTATAGAGATTGACGGCCAACCACTCGAAGGAATGTCTACCGAAGAAGCTACCACCAAATTAAAGGGGCAACGAAACACCTCCGTACACGTTAAAGTGCTCCGCGAAAACCACCCCGATCTCATCCCTTTTGATATCATTCGCGATGTGATAAAAGAACAAAATTCAATGAGTTTTCATATCAAGAGCCACAATATCTACTATATTTCTCTTAATATGTTTACCGAAAATGCGGTCAAACAGATTGCAAAACTACTACAACAATCCACGCAAAAACCATACAAGGGGCTCATTCTTGATCTGCGTAACAACTCAGGAGGCCTACTGACTGCCGCCATTGATATCGCAAGCCTCTTTTTAGATAAGGGAAGCTTAGTGGTAGTCACCAAAGATAAAAACGGCAAAGAGATCGAACGATACGCCACGAAAAAGGATCCTATTGCCAACAATAAACTCCCTATCTTTATCCTGATTAATAACTACACGGCATCTGCTGCTGAGATTCTCGGAGCCTGCTTGAAAACCCATTCGGAAGAGCTGGCCAAAAAAGATCCACGAAACCAGAAATCCCTCGTCTTTCTCGTAGGCACAAATAGCTTTGGGAAAGGATCGGTTCAGGAAGTGATCCCGGTAAGCAACAACTGTGCGGCGAAAATCACCACCTCCCTCTATTTCCCAAACAATACAGATATCCAAGGAGAGGGCATTAAACCTGATTTTGAGGCTGAGCGCACCTTCCCTCCTACCGAGCAGATGCAATGGTTCACCAAACATTATGGCCGAGAAAAGGCCCTGAACAACTATATTAAAACCAGTGAACAGGAAAAAGAAACCGATAAAAAGGAGGAAGCTAAAAAATCAAACGAACCTACCCGCTGGATTGAACGAGCAAAAGAAATGCTCCAAACCGATAATCAGCTTCGGGAGGCTATCAGCCTCATTAATCTCCTAAGCGTCTTTCAAGGGCTCTGCCCTGATAAGGTATGTAATCGCACCAAAGCGATTGTCCAGTTGAAAAATAGCCATATTACGCACGATAAGCTCGATATTGAGGAAATAAAGCTCTAGAAGGGCTATTAGACACAATCATTTCCAGGAGAATTTTCTTAGGGTAAAAATAAACCCCGCATTAAGATCTCCCCCTTTTCCCCTGGCGAGACAGCTATCACCGTCCCTCAGCACCTCTTTCTACGTGCCTAATTTGACAAATGGAATAGACAGAGTACGATAAAAGGTCCGTATGCGAAGTAGAATCATCGTTTTTAAGGAATGGGAAACGTATGTGTCGAAAGAATCGTTATCGTATTATGCTCACCGTCTACTCATCAATCTTCTTTTTATTCTTGTTTACTCTGGTGCATAACAACCCACCACACAAGAGAGAACTTTCAAATCTGTCCTCTTTTCAGCTCAAACCCTAGATAATTTTATTTGCCCTTCGTACACTTTTTACTACTACTCATATGTTTGTATAAAAAGGAGAATGCTATGGCCGTAGAATTAAATCATCAAGCTGTCGCTTTTGCTAAAAACCTTATAAAACAAGACAAAATAGATCGAGAAGGTGATTGGTCTGCCCATCAACCAACCCCAGAAACTGAAAATGAGTTCCTTGCTGATCACAGCTACGAAGAGTATGGCAACTGGTTTCTTGCCATAAATCCTGGTGCAAATCCAGAAACAAAAGAGCGATATGAATTTCCGTATGGCAACTTTCAAACCGTCTGCCGTGCTGGCCTTATCGCCGCGGAACAACGGGCGGGACAATATCACCGTACAGAGGTTAAAGCTGCTGTGCGTGAACTACTTGATCTGATTGGCTAGGGCGAAGCTTAGTTGCCTGGCCTGCCCGCCGTAACTTTTAGTGACTGTGTGCGGCGAAGCTGAAAGCGTAGACGTAAGGCTGAACGCGTTCCTTAACAAGACCTTCGAATTCGGTTTCAATTTGCAGCGAATACAAGCGGTATTTTCAAACTCAGGGATAGAGCTATCCTCGTCTCCGGCTTACTAAATTTCTGGATAAGCCCTTATATAGTTCATCTCAAACACCCAGAAATTCCTATTTTCATACGATGAAGAACACCTCTTCTCTTTTGCTATGCATAATCATGGAATACAGCCGATTGCTTACTTTGTTCCACCGCCTCATCAATAATTTTATTCACTTCCTTATAATTTATCTGATCATCTTCAAATATATCATACTGAGAAAGCGATAGCATCAAGTATGATATATTTCGTCCGGAAAATCCTTCTGTTTTTTGCGCTATAGTATCAATAAATTTTTTAGTAAACAAATGTTTATTATCACCAAAATATTTAGGTAATAGCTGCTCAATTATCTTAACACGCTGTTCAGGTCTAGGAAGGCCAAAATAGATAAACTGACCTGGTCCAATACGATCGATAACAGCTTTTGGCAAGAGTTGTGGATGGTTGGTAGAAAGAATGACCGAAAGTTTCTTATTTTCCGTGCCAGTCAAGTTCAGGTATGAATTTAATACCGAGTAGAGCTCTTCACTCATACCACCAACAACATTAGGATTTTTTAAAAATGCATCGGCCTCATCGATAAAGAGTATAAGCCCTTTTTTACTTTTTTGTGCCCAGTTAAATACTTCTTTCAAGCGCTGTTCAGCTTTGCCCGATTTTAAGAGTTTTTGTACATTACCACCACTCATAATTGCATAATCCATTCCTGACTCCCGAGCTATAGCCCGAGCGCTCGCCGTTTTACCCGTACCTGGTTCGCCATAAAAGAGATAGTTAAGATAATAACCACCTTTGGCAAAATCTCTCTTATATGATTTAATAAAATGATTAATACGAGTTTGTAATTTTGTATCAAAATAAAGTTCTTTCAATGTCGGCACATCCGACCCTTTATTTTTGATAAATGGCCAATAATACATATAACCAACTGATGTTTCATCTATAAGAGCTGGCGTTAAAAAACGGTCTTCAATCATTTTGCGCAGTATTGGAAATACGTTTTTAAAGAAGTATACCCCCGCGACTGTCCCGACAATAGCAATCCCTAATTTCGTTAAACGCTGTTTATCATCAAGAAAGGTTTTCGCAAAGTGTGACATAACCTCTTTTATTTTCTCTGTTTGCGCTCTACTTTCAGTTAAGATCCTTCTCCTGTCCTCTTTTGCTTTTCTCATTCCCTCTTCTTCTTGCATCATACCGGTAGCAAAACTTGCTGCAGAGTCAACCATTTTCTGCCCAATGCCTAAAGACCATTGCTCATAAGAAGCCTTTTGCTCTTTGCTAAGATTCTCACTCCTTCTGGCAGATCCATCTATTGCTTCAGCTATCTCGAGCACGCCTTCAAGCATTTTTTTAAATTTGTCAGGCCCTGCACATGAAAAATTCCCTACTGTCAACCCATATAAAACTACAATTAATAATGAAAACCTCATTGCTAACCTCCTATACATACTACCCTTTTAAATACAATTGCACCTTTAAAATAGCAACTTCGCCCCTAAAAAGTCAACAATTAGATGAGCAAATACTGCTATAATAACTACCATAGACACATTTAAGGCCTGTTCACCTCTTAACAAACCCCAAAAAGACATACATTGCCAATGCAGATTTGATGATATATTCGTTCTTTCTTGAAGGCGCTGTATTCATATAAAGATCCTCAAGCGCTGCGCCAAATTCAATAATGCGTATATCCTCCATTTCTTGATCGGTAAGCTCTGATCTTTTTTTTATTCGTTTATTGAGCAAATAAAAAAGATAATCTTCAAATTTAAAAGAATCCATTATTTTCTGCTGCCAATTAGATCCAAAGCGCTTACTAAAAATGGCCGCCATTTCCTTCATAATGGCGGCTTTATCCTTTTTTTCTGCTGCGAAGAGCAGTGGTCCATACTGATCAACATTAAGATCATAAAAGTGACTTACCTTCTCTACTCGATAGCTCACTCCATGCCTCCACGCTAAAGCACGAGTTGCTGCATGACTACCAAGATGATACCCCGCCAGAGCTCCAGCGAGCCCGCCAACCTTTCTACCTAGTTTAATTTTTTTAATTACAGCCTTCTGGATCATTTTTTTGATTTTTTTTTCGGTAAATGGATGATGATCCCCGCTTTCCAATTTGATAGTTTCGAAAGATTTATTAAATTTCTCTAATCGAGTAGCGACATCCTCGATGGATTGAGAAGAAATAGTTACATCACCCATATCTAACTCTTCTTCTTCCAACAGTTCCTCTTCTTCTTTTATTAATTCCTCCATTTCTTCTCGTTGTTCCTCTTCTTCTTTCGCTAACTCCTCCTTTTCTTTTTGTAACTCTTCCTCATCACTCTCCAATTCCTCTTGCCCTATAAGCCTTTCATCTGCTGATGCCCCTAAATATGAACCTACTTTCACACCTCCTAATGCCCCAACAACCTTTGCACCAGCCTTCCCAGCTTTTTCATACCAAGAAAGTGCTGGCTTATCTTGCATAGCATGAACTGAAACATTTATAAAAATCTGACTACATATCAGTTGCACTATTAATATACGAACTCTCTTCATACTTACCTCTCCCCTTGAGTATCATGCAAAAATCCTAGGAATGAATACATTCGAGCCGCTTCTTTAATAACATTTTTTAGAGATGGCTGTTTATTAAAATAGATATTTTCCAGAGCGGCTCCTATTTCAATCATACGCATGAGTTCTTTTTCATTTTTTTTCAATGCTCTTGGCCGTTTTTTTACCAAGTACTGCGCATAGCCAAGATAGCGATTAAGAAACTCTTTCAGATCTGCTTGCCAATTTGGTCCAAATCGTTGCTCATAAATCGTCAACATCGCTGCATGTAATACTTGAAAGTCTTTTTCATAGGCAGCGATCAATATCGGTTTATATTGCTCTATGTTAATATTGAAATAGCGAGCAACCTTTTCAATGCGGTAGACAACTCCATGGCGCCACGCAATCAATCGATCACCAAGGTATCCTACCGATGCATATCCCGTATATCCCCCAGCAGCACCCACTCCTATAGCCCGAGCAGTCTCAGATAAAGAGCGATAATAAGGATGTCTCAGAAGATAAGCAGCCGTCAAAGCACCTACCGTCATTTTTGATCCCATAAGTACAGCCCGTTCTTTCTTCGTTAACGCTGGCTTATCTTCAAACCCTTTCAGCTGGTCACCCTTTGTCAAACCAAGTATTAAAATAAAGATTAATTTATACATAAACCCCCTACTATAGGTATATTTACCTTTCCTATCTTATCAATAATAATAAACGATTTTATAAAGAAAGTTCAACATATTCTTAAGATTAAACAGGACAACCACATAAAAAGCCCTAAATGTAGACTTTTTTTTTCTTGTCTTTTATGACACATTGAAACAATAAGGGGTATAGGGTAGCCAAATATGCTTATTTTCATGGGAAATGCAACCTAAAGTCTACTATCCAAAGATAGACGCTTGAGGGTTCCTCAGAAAGGATGGACCCTCCCGCTTCGCCTCTGTCTACGCAGAACACAGTACGAAGCCACGGTAGAAAAGGGCCGTGCCATACGAAGCCTTTCTACTACGCTCTTCGAGCTTCGAAGAACACGGTAGCGAAGTATGGCAGAGCTTAGTTGCCTGTCCGCCGTAGCTCCCCCAGAGCGAAGGAGGAACGCGTTCCTTAACAAGACCATCGAATTCGGCCTTGGGTTGCAACGGATTCAAACGGAGTGTTCAAGGTTAGGGATGGAGCTATCATCTTCACCCCAATCTTTCATACTCTGCTTTAGCAACACTTACAAGCTTCA
>JAUUXD010000022.1 GCA_030588705.1 bacterium
CGCTCGGCAGACCATTTTCGGCATCATCGCCCGGGAAATGCGCAAATATTATGTTTCGCTCCTCGTGGTGGATCAACGCCCTTCCGGGATTGATGAAGAGATTCTCTCGCAAATCGGCACGAAGGTGGTGGCCCAGCTGAGTGATGAAAAGGATATTCAGGCAGTGCTCACCGGTGTTTCTGGCGCCAGCAATCTGCGCACGGTTCTCGCTTCTCTGGATAGCAAAAAACAAGTCCTCCTTATGGGGCACGCCGTTACCATGCCCGTGGTTATTCAAACCCGTGAATATGACGAAACATTCTATCGGGCCATGGCAGACGAAGTCACGAGCAAACAGATCGATACGCTCGTGAAAGAGCTGTTTACCTGAGTAGGAGTCAAACTAGGCAAAAAGAGTCGACCGGTAGACATTATTCACTGTTTTGTTACCCTGAAAGTTTAGAAACTAAATGAATACTATACGGGCAAAAAATGGTTCACCTACAGCAAAAAATGTCACAGAAACTCATCCTTCTTTTTTTACTATTTTGTCCTGTACTAACACATGGAATGGAGAGCGATCCATTCTCAAGACCCTCACTAAAACTTCCTAAGCTAATTCCCGAGAACCTTTTCTTAAACTTCAAACTTCCCAATTACACCGATTTGTTTGAGCCCCAAATAGTCGAAACAATCACGACTCTAGAAGACGCTCCCTCTTACGAAGAGTTAAAAGATCTCCCGGACGACGTAAAAAGCCTTTTTCCAGATATTTCCACAAAGCACAAACCAACATGGAATGAGGTCCTCGGAGTATCACCTACCGCAACCCTAGAAGAAATAGGCAGTACATATCGGGAATTGGTCAGAAAAACACATCCCGACAGAAGAAGGCCAACTAGCAACGCTCGGGCCTTTGCTCTTGTGAAACAAGCGAAAGAGGAAGGAAAGGGAGATATTGAATATACGGTTTCATTAAGAACCAGGAGAACTAAAAAATATGGCGGAACACTAATAAGTGAAAAGGAAAAAAACATTCCCCATGCCACCCTGGACGATTTATTCACCAAAGAACAAGAAGCAAATCTTATGTCCGCACAAAAATTAATACAAAAACAAAAAACAGCCTGTTTTCTAGGACTCGGATTGCTTGCAACACTACCCGTAGCGCACATCATTTTAAAGAACAAACGAATCAGAAGATTACTCAAAAAGCGGCCCACCTTGCGCTCAATAGAAACCCATTATAAAAAGTTAAAATCCTCCTACCTTCCCTCCATCTATCCCTCTGCTGCCTTTTTGATTGCCACCGCCACAATCGTCACTTTTTTCTCCCACAATGCCAAGCTACTGAAGCTGAAACCGGCGATTGATAGTATCATCCCTCCTGGTGAAACTCTATTTGATAGAATTTTTCTGTTCTCAACAAACGATAAGTATATAACCCTCAGAGAATTAGAGGAGGCTCGGCTCCGAACCAACTCAGTTAAGCAATACTTTAAAAGTGAATCTCACAGCGCGTGGGAAATGTATCATCTCTTTCTTGGCATTTTCGGGCTACCTTTCTTGGGGAGTTGGTCACTAGCCATGCAAGGAGATCTTATGCATTATGGTCCCCAAAAACCACACAAAAGACTCCGCTGGTTGATCAACGAATGCACAAAGAACAAAATAGACCTGACAAGATTTAAACAGACATATCAACGTTGTTATGCACAAATCGACCAAAAAACAATTAATGACAAAGAAATGAAGACATTTCAGGACCTAAATCAGGCCATAAAGGCTACAAAGCCATACTATAGCTATTATAGCCGTGGATGGCTTGTCGACCTTTCTGGAGATAAACTGAAGGAAAAAATTATATCGACCCAGAAAGCCCTCGAATTGCAACAATCAACTCCTTAATGCTGACAGCTCGAGATCGGCATGATATACTCGTCAGCATATATTTTATTAACCCATGCGAGCAAATCCGATGAACTGGCGCATAATCTCCATTCTTTCCCTTCTAACCCTCACGTTTGTAGGAAGTTATTTCTATGTGCTCAAACAACCAACCACACAGTTTGATCCACAAAATAATAACAATCTGCTCATCGTAGGAACCAATGCGGAATATTCTCCCTTCAGCTTCGTTGAAAATGATCAGATTGTGGGATTTGATATAGATATCATTAAAGAGATTGCCAAGCGACTCAATAAAAAAATCAGCATAAAAAATATGTCGTTCGCTGCCCTCGTTCCTGAACTGCAACTGGGGAGCATCCAGGTGATTGCCGCAGGAGTAACCCCATCGGAAGAAAAAGGGAAACGAGTCATGTTTACGTCATTATATTTTGGTGGTGATCCTTTAATGGCAGTACAACCCAAAGGACAATCCCCAATCTCAACGGGTGAAGGATTGCAAGGGAAAACAGTTTCAGTAAACCAAGGATACACGGCCGATCAATATCTTTCAGGGCTCGAAGACCTTCAAGTTATGCGCCTTTCGTCACCATTGGTTACCACCGGGATCATGACCTTGCAAAGCAATCAAGCCAACGTGTACGTGGCCTCAAAAAGCGTGTTGCGCCCCTACTTTGCAAAACAAGGCGAGAACCGTTATCAATCAACACCGCTTGAAGGAACAGAAGAAACATACGCGTTTGCCGTATCAAAAAAATATCCAGAACTGTATGCTGCCATCCAACAAGAACTAACCAAAATGCTCCAAGATGGCACCATCGAAACCCTCAAGAAAAAATGGGGACTCGCATGATTGATTTTCAACTCATTGCCGATTCGCTGCCTTATTTAGGACGCGGCATACTCATTACGTTACAAATATCAGCAATCGCCTGCGCCATGGGATTACTGATCGGCACCGTATGCGGCCTCATTCTAAGTAGCAAGAATCTACTATTGCGCAGCATCGTTACGTTCTACACTACGATTTTTCGTGGCACCCCGATGCTTATTCAAATTGTTTTTGCCGCGCTCGTGTTGCCGACCCTCGGTATCGCACTCCCTACGCTATGGGCGGTGATCATCGCCATAGGATTAAACAGTGGCGCCTATATCACATACATTGTACTATCCGGTATTAAATCCGTATCCGTGGGACAACGAGAAGCAGGCAAAACGTTGGGAATGAACAGTATGCAGATCATTCGCTATATTGTGTTGCCACAAGCATTCCGCGTGGTACTCCCCGCTTTGGGAAATGAATTTATCACGCTTATTAAAGATTCAAGTTTAGCCTCTATTGTGGGTGTGCAAGAACTAACGAAGGAAGGTGAAATGATCATGGGACGAACGTACGAGTACCTTACGATGTACATCGCCATTGCCAGCTGCTACTTAATTATCACCGGCGCGCTCTCTCTCATTGTTTCACGTATCGAACAAAGGATGGGTACAGATGCTCGTCATTAAAGATCTCTCAAAACAGTTTCACGGAAGAAAAATAGTCGATACTATCTCCTTCACCGTAGATAAAGGTGGTATTGCTATGCTCATCGGCCCGTCGGGCGTGGGTAAATCCACCCTATTGCGCATCCTTAATAATTTGGAGACCATCGATGGTGGCAGCATTACACTAGACGACAAACCTCTTGATAGCAAAGAGCATATCAGTGGGATGGTGTTTCAAGGATTCAATCTATTTGAACATCTCACCGTTGAACAAAATATAACGATTGCCCTTGAAAAAGTTATGGGTCTATCCACAAAAGAAGCGAAACGAGTTGCTCGCACACTCTTAAAACGATATGGCCTACTCGAAAAAGCAGCTGCCTACCCTTCCCAACTTTCTGGCGGACAAAAGCAACGTCTTGCTATTGCGCGTACCATTGCAATGAAACCAAAAATCATCTGCTTTGATGAACCAACATCAGCGCTTGATCCTATGCTCACTAGCCATGTTGCAAAAAACATTCAAGAGCTTGCCAACGAGGGATACATTGTACTGATTGCATCGCACGATACGGCACTTCTTGATAAACTTGATTGCACCATCTATCTCATGGATGAAGGCAAGATTGCGCAGCAAGCTACATCTCGCGAATTTTTCAAAAACAAAGCTAACTATCCGCTACTTGCACGTTTCGTTGCCGGTTCAATTGAATAAGTTTGGAATTTGACAAACAAAAAACCAGCTGATAGCTTATTACAAGTCTTTCAAAACAGCTTTTGATTGACTCTATACATGGTCCCTAAATGAACAGTGCGTTCGCGCATTGTTCACCCCCCTAACCCTTCAGCTTGTTCCAAGTTGGAGGGTTTACATTACTCTAAAACCGTTGTAAATGTCTCGTCCGTTTCTCTATCATGAAACATCATGATATTTAAGGTTCATAACCCAAGGAGAATAGTATGAATCTAATCGGTAGGCATACCACCACATACAGCGCCCTTCTTTTCACCCTCACTGCATTTTCATTATCCGCCAGTCTACGCTTATCCGGGCTTTCCAGCTCGGCAAGCTACGTCAGGCTGTCGCCATTTTTTGATAAAGAAACTTTTTTTGAAAAAGAAAAGGAAGTCCGCCCTAATCTCTACAAAATATCCGCACCCGATCTGCAAAATTTCTTGGAAGTACAACTTAAAGAAGTCCCGATCATCTGCGCAGAAGATCTAAAAACCGCCATGGAAGCTAATCCTGATCTCTGCGTGATCAACGTACTTCCTGCTTCCATTCATACCGATTGCCACATCACCGGATCCATGAACGTACCGCTCAAAGAACTCGTGGAATCAGTAGCGTCATGGAATCGCGATAAAAAGATTATTGTGTACTGCGCTCTCTATGAATGTGACGCAGGAGAAAAAGCCTACATTCTGCTTTCCTGCATGGGATTCACGAGCGTGACGGATTATAGCGGCGGCATCAAGGAATGGTACCAACTTGATTACCCCACACAAGGGCCCGCAACCTACTCATTCCTGCATTCCAAAGCGTTCGTACTTCCAGAAGATTTGATTATCTGCAGCCAACAGCTTAAGAAACTTTCATAGCTCGGAAAACGCACTGCCATTGCCGAAACACCCTTCCTCTGCTATCCTACTTTGTACGTGAAAATGAAACGATGCGTAGACTGGCCTGCCGGGCGTAGCTTGCCGAGCCAGAAGGCCCGGATAAGCGTAGACTGGAGGGACTATGAAAATGAGACAATTGTATGGCATCTTGCTATTCGCCCTGTTTACTATAAACGCCACACAAGAACAGCCAACGTTCTTTAGCCGCACGCGACAGTTCACGGCGAGGTTCAAAGAAAAATTTCTGCGTAAAATCAAACAACAATATCGAGACAAGCAAAAACGAAGAGCGTGGCTCTCATCTGGAGTCATAGGCTTGACCGGCCTTCTTTCATGGAGATTTGGGGCCTTTCACAAAATATGGGAGAGGAAGAAGGAGAAAGCAGGCACGGCAGAAGAGGACCAACCACCCAAAGACGTACGCGACAAACTACGCGCTCAGCCAGGCGAGGTTCAAACCGCGAGAAGGGCATTGGTAAAAAAACATAGAACATCGACATCACCACATGATGCTTCCGATAGACCAAATCGGGAAGCGTTCCAAGCCGCAATGAAGATTGCAGAAAGACTTGGAAACCCACCCGTCGAAGGAACAGACGACGCATCTAATTTAGTTCGCTTTGATGGCGAACAACCATCCCCGTCAAGAGCTCCTGGTCTAAGCAAAGAGGGCACTACACGGATAAGAGAGGATCAGGAAACGGCGGGAAAAGAGACAGACAGCTTCGCACCGGGAGGTTCCATAATCATACATGACGCACCAGCTGGTGATGAAGGAAGCTATCATCCCCCTAAAGGTTTCATAATGGGTGCCGAAGGTATTAGAGCGGATCTGGAAGCACGAGAAGTACACGGCCCTCGCGCAAAACTTGCGCGAACAGATTCTTCCGTCATACCCGAACTATTTGAGATTGCCAAGATTATCCAAAAGTATAGAACGCAAGGCTTTTCCATTAATACGTCCAAACAAAAAGCCCTAGAAGATCTGCATCAAGGTAGAAATTTTTCTACGGCAGATAGAGAATCTCTTGCAGAAGCTGTCAGAAAAGGGGGAGCTACAATAGAAAAGAGGGGAACAGCACAAGAGAGATTTGCGGAAGGAGCGGCTCAACACGATCTTAAACAAGCCGTAGATGCACTAACAGATGGGGCAAGCTTTCGCGAGGAAGATATTTTTGAGACACTTTTTGAAGTAGCAAAAGACTATGAGAATCTTTCCCAAGAAGACAAAATGGCTTTTGATTGCCTAGTGTTTCAAGCGCAAATTCCATTAGAGGCATGCATAAACCTTGTCCATAGATTAACCATGAAAAGAATCCGCACCAAAGAGCGTAAACCCTTATCTCTCGGTATCTTTGAGCCGCCGGCTCGTGCCGCTGTGAGGAAAAATCAAGGGTTGATTTGAGTAACACTACCTCCCCGCCATCATGAACTTCAAATTACATGATGCGGCAAACTGATCCCCCTCGGTGCGATTGCTACGGAACTGATTGCATTGGATCATGTAGGAGGATTGCTTGAGACTCATTAAAAAATGGCCTATCTGCTCATACGTACCGCTCATGCTCAGTTGCGCACCGCGATAGGAACCCCACGGTTTTTTCTTTTCTTTCTCATCAGTATAGGAAACGATTTGTACGCCCGCTTTTTGCGCTTGCACCATCACACAATCAAACTGCTGCTGCTGCCATGCACTCGCACTTGATGGGAAAAACTCCTGCAATTGCCGGCGCAACATCGGCAACGTATTATCCGCAAGCTCCTTGCTCAATCGTTCGGCTCGCGCTAGCTGAATCAGTTGTTGTTGTAGTTGGGAAATGGAAGCACGCTCAGAGTTGATTGCCGCATCAAACCATGCGTAGATGCCGTAGCGCCAACCTAGCATAAGGATCACCAAGAAGACGCAACTCATGCTATAACGGTATACCGCCTTTGTGTGCACTGCCCAGCTATACCATCGATTGGTTTTGGGCATGAAATACATGTCTGTCCTGATTTAGAGAATCGTTTTCGTCCATTGCATCGGATCAACGGCTATGTTATCAACTCGCATCTCCCAATGCAAATGATACCCGTCTGCGTATCCGGTTTTGCCAATGGTACCGATCGGTTCACCTTTGGCAAGCTTTTCACCTTCCTTAATATCGGCAAAATTATCTAAGTGGAAAAACAGAGAAAGCACTCCCATACCATGATCAATCACCACGGTGTTACCACTAAAAGCAAATCGATCTTTCAAGACCACCACCCCATCTTGCGTGGTCCAGACCACCGATTTCGGACTGTTAATAATATCAAGCGCTTTATGAGCATATCGCCCTTTGTGTTGCGTAGTGCGCACGGTGCCAAACTCGGTGGTAACGCGCTGTATTTCTATAGGAGTCGTAAACACACCCTTCCAAAGTTTCTCTTTAGGAGAAGCCGCCGTAAGTTTTTCAATCAGCTCTCCGAACTCTTTAGAATCTCTGCCAAGCTCCTGCTCTTCTTTTATTTTTTCTGCACTGATTTGCAGTGTTTGCTTTTTAAATGGGTACGGGACTACTTGGAACTTATTATCTACATGCGTGCTATTGCCCACCTTATCCTTCACATCAATAGAAAATAGGTACTCATTGGGACTTTCTTCACAGGAGATTGGAATAAATGCTTCATAGATTAATGATTGTTTTCCTTCAGGAAAACAATCATACGCCTGCGAGAGAACCGTGATGCTGGCATCTTTGATGGCTTTATTTACCTGAAATTGCACATGAAGCGTTCTGCCCTGAAACACCTTATGATCAGCATCAGCTTTTACGAGCGACGCGTACAACGGCACATTATCCACCTGAAATTCTCGCTCAAGCTGTGTGCTATTTTTATGAAATCTTTTATCGATAACCCGCGCTCGTAATGTGTGCGTTCCGTTTGCAATCGTTTGCGTTGGGATCGTGAACGGATATCCATCTTCGCTATTCGTGATTTTGAACTGGCTCACGAGCGGCTGATCATCAAGCCATATAGAAACCTCACCACGCTTGGAACTCAAAATGGTACACGGCATATCCCCCGCATAAACGCCATGAGCAGCCAACCCCTTCAGCTCTATAAGCGGTTTAGTGGCATCAAAAAAGTATTGGTAGGAGCGCCATCCAAATAACCCTCCAAGCGCTAAAACAGCACAGAAAACAAGATATCTTAAGCGGAAAAGCATGCGAATCCCTCGATCTAATCGGCATTTTGAAATAATGAACGATTTCTAGTATACTTAAGTTTATTAGGAAGGTAAATCTAGGAGGAAATCCATGCTGGCACGAAAAATTTATGGCCCCATTGCGGCGCTCATCGCGTCCATTGCACTGCTCCCAGCTAATGCCCCTTCTGCGCCCCGTTGCCCCGTTGATACACTGCCCGCTCATCGCGTGATAACATTTCATTCAGCCTCACATCTAAAACTCAACGATCAACCGATTGAGGCTATTGTACAATCTATGCACACCAAACAATCATTGCCTCTCGATAGCGGCATAACCATTCATACCAAACAGTATCGTGCACAAGAAGGAGTGGTGGTCAGCAAAAATGATTCTACGGTGTTTATCTTCGCTCGCGGTTTTGAACCTCGCCCATGCGCTGCACGTGCAGCGCACTTATACGAAAATCACGTTATACCAACCAACTGCCCCGTAATCGGATTTGATTTTGATGATTCACGCAAGCAGTTTAGCTTTGGCCAAGACACTGACATTGCCCTTCTTAAAGCTATTTATGAAAGAATACTCGAGCAAAACCCTTCTGCGCAAATCATTATTATAGGCAACTGCAACGGCGCGAAAGTTGCGATGGAGCTAGCAGCCCAAAAACCGAAACAATTAAAAGCTCTTATTCTCCTTACACCATTCATTTCGGCCCGTTCACTTTTTAAGCGCATGACGCAATATTATGTGCTTGGCGCTCCCTTTTCAGCTCGTCTTGCACAATCCCTTTTTAGCGCATTCACTGCTTACGACCCGAAAAAAGATGACCTTCTCACTCGCCTTAATCAGATAAATAAACAACTCCCCATTTTTATTGGTCAACGCATGTATGATTCGCTCGTTCCTGATGAGGAGGTTGAAGAGCTTGCATCACTATTCAAAAAACAGGGCAACGCCCTCGATGGGCTCATTGTGTATGATCCAAGTAAATCGCACAACCATCTTACCTTCAACAAAAAGATCCAGTATCGGATTAATCGGTTTTTAAAGCAGCACAATCTGCCCCATAATAAAACCGCCCTTGCTAGTTGTGTACCGCAATAGAGGGAAACATCATGCATAAAACCATACAAAAACTTCTTCCCAACCTTCCCGGCGTCTACTTTTTCAAAAACCAAGCTGGCGAAGTTGTCTATATCGGAAAAGCAAAAAATTTGCGTCATCGCGTGCATTCCTATTTTCAAAAAAATAATCGCGACTGGAAAGTAACCTTGATTCTTGCTGAGTATCATGATCTTGATTTCATCATCACGAAGAATGAAACAGAGGCGATGCTTTTGGAAGCGGATCTGATTCAGCAGCATAAACCACCGTTCAATACGGTGTTTAAGGATGGCCAACCGTTTTTGTACATTCTAGTTACTGCCAGCAAGCTTCCCACCCTAAAGATCGTTCGAAACAAAAAAGAGAAGGGTGAATATTTCGGGCCATTTCTGCATAAAACGCAAGCGCGCGGTGTCCATCGGTATATTATGAACACGATTCGGCTTAACGTATGCAACAAAAAATTGGAGAACGGCTGCCTTGATTATCATCTGGGTAACTGCCCAGGAACCTGCAAACCTGATTTTGATTTAACTGATTATCTGTTTCGCATCGAACTGGCCAAGGATCTATTGAATCAAAAAGACAAAACATTCATCGCACGGATTGATGAGAAGATTGCATCCTACAATCGATCATTTTCATTCGAGCAAGCCAAGCATCTGCATCAGTATCGAGATAATGTGGAAACGATCTTTCAAACGCTCCAAACCAAATATTCTCCCAAGAAATTCAAAACCGAGGTGTTTGTGGCTACCACACCCGGGCCAACAGAGCTTGATCAAAAAGAAATGAAGAACTCCTGGGAATCAAAATCCCAATTTCCACCATCGATTGCTTTGATATCTCCCATTTTCAAAGCCGCTATATCGTGGGCGCCTGCGTGCGATTTACTGATGGCAAACCGGATAAAAATAAGTTCCGGAGGTTCCGCGTCAAAACACTCGATCAACAAAATGATTACGCAGCTCTACAAGAGATCGTTTCCCGCCGCTACAAAGATCCTGCCGAACTGCCCGATCTGATTTTAATCGATGGGGGCAAAGGGCAACTGAGTGCCGTGAGATCACTATTCCCCCAAACGGAATTTGCCAGTTTAGCCAAACGGGAAGAGCGCCTCTTTGGCGCGCATCGTCCTGAAGGAATCAAGCTTTCCGTACACACCGCCGCAGGAAAGCAGCTCATTGCCCTGCGAGACTACACGCATCATTTTGCAATCAGCTATCACCGTTTGCGTCGCAGTAAAAACTTGATATAACCTCAGACGGTTGATTATCTCTCGATCTTTTCTACACTGAAACCATCTCTTCAGACCAGATAAAAAGGAATTGATATGAATGGTATTAGTGAACTTCTAACGCATGCCACACAAGAACTCATCAATCAGGCCGTTGCAATCGCCCGACAACTGCGCAATCCAATCCTGCTTCCGCTGCACACAATTGCTGCCGGATTTAAGCAGGAATTTTGCCGCTCATTGCTTTATACGCTCGGCGTACCCACTGAGCAGCTTCTTGAGCTCGTAGAAGATGAGCTTTCGCAGCTACCTCAATCACGAGGGGCACAACTGAGAATCGATGAAGCAATGCAAGCGTTCTTGCAAGAGGCACGCGAGCAGGCCCAAAAACTGGGCGATCAATATATTAGCCTTGAACATATTATGCTTGCGTGGGCACAAACCCCGCATCTTCCTGAGAGCATCAAAGCATTTTTTGAACAAAGAGGATTCAACGCCAATGCTATTCTTGCTCATATGAAAACGCTTCGTGCTGGCCGCACCGTGAATAATAAAACCGCGGAAAGCAAATACCAATCTCTCGAAAAATATTGTATCAACATCACCGAACAGGCACGCCTAGGAAAATTGGATCCGGTAATTGGACGACATGAAGAAATCCGACGCGTTATGCAAATTCTCTCTCGTCGAACTAAAAATAATCCCGTGTTGATCGGTGAGCCCGGTGTGGGAAAAACCGCTATTGTGGAAGGTCTTGCTCAGCGAATCGTTGCAAATGATGTTCCTGAAAATCTCCAACACAAACAAATCTATGCCCTCGATTTAGGACTATTAATCGCGGGAGCAAAATATCAAGGGGAGTTTGAAGATCGCTTAAAAGCGGTGTTACAAGAAATCGAGAAAAGCGAAGGGAATATTATTCTCTTTATCGACGAACTTCACATGCTCGTTGGCACCGGACGAACCGGCGATGGAGGCATGGACGCATCCAATCTATTAAAACCAGCATTAGCACGCGGCACCCTCCACTGCATTGGCGCCACCACGTTGCAGGAGTATAAAAAATATATCGAAAAGGATGCAGCACTTGAACGGCGTTTTCAAAAAGTGGTGGTTCCTGAACCCTCCACGGAGGATGCAATCTCTATTTTGCGTGGACTGAAAGAACGGTTCGAGCTTCATCATGGAATCCGTATTAAAGATCAGGCATTGATTGATGCGGTGAAACTATCAGAAAAAAATATTGCTGATCGCTTTCTGCCAGATAAAGCAATCGATCTGATGGATGAAGCAGCGGCGATGGTGAAAATGACTATCGATTCTCAGCCGGAAGCGCTTGATAAACTCGAGCGACAGGTGCGCCAACTTGAGATTGAAAAAGTTGCCCTTTCAAAAGAGAAGGACGAGGCGTCAAAGAAACGGCTCGATACGCTTGAGCAGGAACTTGCCAATTTCAAAGAGAAGCAGCATGAACTGCTTGCCCAATGGAAAGCAGAGAAAGAACCTCTTGAGAAGATCAATAAAATTAAGGAAGAGATCGAACAGGCAAACTACGAGTATCAGCGTGCTGAGCGTGAGGGTGATTATGGCAAAGCATCAGAGATTAAATATAGCACCATCACACAATTAGAAGAAAAGCTGAAAGACGCACAAGCGCAAGCAAAGAAATTAAAACCAAAGCTCATCAAGCAAGAAGTGGATGAACATGATATTGCCAAAGTAGTCTCCCGATGGACCGGCATACCGGCAGAAAAGCTGGAATTGAGCGAATCAGAAAAACTGCTCCGCATGGCTGAGATTATGAAGAAACGAGTAGTTGGCCAGGATGAAGCGATTAAATCAGTGGTAAACGCCATTCAGATTCATCGCACCGGGCTAACCGAACCAAATAGACCAATCGGCTCATTTCTTTTTCTTGGGCCTACCGGTGTTGGTAAAACAGAAGTTGCCAAAACGTTGGCTGAATTTCTTTTTAATGATCCAACCAGAATGATCCGCATTGATATGTCGGAATATATGGAACGGCACGCCGTTGCACGATTAATCGGCGCTCCTCCCGGCTACGTGGGGTACGAAGAAGGAGGACAACTTACTGAGCAGGTCCGGCGTCATCCTTATAGCGTGGTTCTGTTTGACGAGATCGAGAAAGCGCACACCGATGTGTTTAACATCTTTCTGCAGATTCTAGACGAGGGAAAACTCACTGATGGCCAAGGACGCACCGTATCATTCAAGAACTGCATCATTATCATGACCTCGAATATTGGCTCAGATATTATCGTTAAAGCAAAAATCATCACCACCAAGATTAAAGAGGAAGTAGAAGTAATCCTTCATCGCACGTTCCGCCCTGAATTTTTAAACCGTATTGATGCGATCTGCTTCTTTAGAAAACTTAATGAGAAAGACATTGTTGAAATCGCCAAGATTCATCTGAAACAACTTGAAGATCGGGTACGAGAGCAAGACGTCTCCATTTCTATCACGAACGACGTGACTAAAAAGATCGCTGCATTGGGCTACTCGCCTGAATTTGGTGCACGCCCCTTAAAGCGAGCTATTCAAACACATATCACGGTACCTATCTCTCAATACCTGCTCAAACATCCGGATGCAAAAACGATCAAAGTGAAGATTGAAAAGGATGAGATTGTTGTTGGTTAGAAAGAAACGTATCAGAAATCACCCGAAAAATTTTGCCAACTGTTTGAATAGAACATAACCGCATAGCGGTTCAAGGCTATGGCAACTATTGTATCTCCTCACGGGCTCCTCGTATGCTGCATGGATAATGAAGCAGTGCCAACTATAAAAAGGAGATCTTATGCGTACGTATCTATATACCGGTATAGCGGCAGTACTGATTACCATTGGATTAGTGGCTGATAATGATAATACTGCACAACAACCAATTCCCATCGTTTTGCATAGCCTATCGGCTGGCATGGAACCAACCATACAACTTATTAAGAAACATCTGGGTGAACAGGTTTATATAAAAAACATAACCCCTTCAGGCCTGATTTCCAACGTATACGATCAAGCAGAATATTTTCGCAAGGAAGTGGAAACTGATCCAAAACTCCGAGAAGGTTTTAATGTTATTGCACACTCACACGCAGGATTAGTGGTTCGCTACTATATCGAGCGCTATAATAATCCACCAGTACGAACCTACATATCCTATGGCACACCACAGCAAGGAGTCTTTGGTATGCCCGGTACACTCGATGATCATTTTAAATGGCTCGACGCTCTTGAAGAGCGGGCACATCACATTCTCTACTCCTGGTCATTTCAAAAATATATCGCCTTTGCCGGCTATTGGCACGACACGCTCCATCATGACAAGTATCTGAAAAAAGCGTGTTTACTTCCCTATCTTAACAACGAGATCAATCATGAATATGCAGAGCTATTTAAATATAACATCTGCAAACTCACGAATATGGTACTCGTAATGTCGCAGTACGAACAAACGATAGAGCCAGCTATTTCATGCCATTTTGGGTTTTATAAAAACGGATCCAAATCGGAACTAGAGGAACTCTGCAATACAGAACTGTATAAAAAGGATACTATTGGGCTGAAAACATTACATGAAAGCGGTCGATTATACACACGATTGGCACAGTGCCCCCATCAAAACTTTCCCGAAGATGAAGAGAATTTTGTAGAAAATGCACTCCCCTTTTTACAACCTGATATACCTGATGGATTACCCGTTATAGATATTCCACTGAAAAATAAGAGCGCCGCGCACGCATAATTTATAGCCCTACACGAAAGGCATCCCCATGCATCAAAAATTGTTTGTTGCCAACTGGAAAATGAATAAATCATTCGCACAGGAACTAGAATTTTGCACCACCCATCTTGAAGGGCTTCGTCAACTAAGTAGCGAGCCACACACCGAACTCGTTATCTGCCCCTCATTCCCCTCCCTATTTTCTGTCGCAGAACTCCTGCAGGATACGATGGTAGGCATCGGAGCACAGCAATGCAGCCCACATCAAAAAGGAGCGCACACTGGGCAAGTAAGCGCTCAATCATTGAAAGAGACTGGCTGCCAGTATTGCATTGTGGGGCATAGTGAACAACGAGCACGCGGCATTACCAATGAAGAGGTGGCCGATCAAGCAGCACGCCTTTTTGAGCAGGATATGTTGCCAATTATCTGCATAGGTGAAACCATAGATGAGTACGAAAAAAAATTGGTGTTTGACGTGCTTCAAAAACAACTCAAGCCAATCCTGCCTATCCTCCAGCAACAGCCCCACGCGATCGCCTATGAACCGGTGTGGGCAATTGGAACAGGCTTAGTCCCCGATCAGGAATATCTCAAATCGATCTACGGTTGGTTGGATACTCATATCAAGAAATTCAATTCAGAGGGTTCCTATCGCCTTC
>JAUUXD010000011.1 GCA_030588705.1 bacterium
AAAAAAACGAATCTTTTTGATATAAAGGGAGATCCCACCGAGGCGGCGCTGTATGTGTTGGCGCAAAAAATGGGGTACACACAGGACGAGGTGTGCAAAACGTATCATGAGCAGTATGAAATTCCATTCGATTCCAATCTAAAGTACCATGCTGGATTTTATAAACATGATAGTAAAGGGGTGGCGTTTATGATTGGAGCTGCAGAAGCGCTCTTTTCAAAAGCGGTATCAGTGCCCACCTCGTTTAAAGAGGCGCTTGCCCAGTTTCTTGATGATGGCTTGCGTACGGTAGTGGTGGGTATGAAAGAGTTTGATCCGCAGGCGATCGTTATTCGTGGTTCTGAGCAAGAGCAGTATGAGGCATACCAACGGCTTATTGCGGATGGTATTACTATTGTGGGCCTGTGTGGTATTCAAGATTCCATTCGCTCCGAAGTTTCTGAGATAGTACGGCAAGCACGTGATGCGGGGCTTCATGTGGTGATGGCAACGGGTGATCATAAAAAAACAGCGCTGTATGTTGCCAAAAAGGTGGGGATTTTCCGCGAAGGGGACGAGGTTGTTGATGATGAACAGTTGCGCAAAATGGATGATAAAGAGCTGCTTTCGAAACTGGATAAGATTACTGTCTTTGCGCGTGTGTCGCCTCAAGACAAAGTGCGTATTATTGATGTGTTTCATAAACAGGGCAATATTGTGGCGATGACCGGTGATGGAATAAACGATGTACCCTCATTACTTGCTGCCGATTTGGGGATTGCAATGGGGCAGATCGGCACGGAAGTGGCCAAGCAGGCATCAGACCTTGTGCTCCTTAATGATTCGTTTGTGAATATTATTCATGCGATTGAGCAGGGGCGCCATATCTTTTACACGTTGCGGCGAGTTATTCTCTATTTTTTCTCAACCAATATGGGTGAAATCCTCATTGTGCTGTTTGCTCTCTTTACGAATTTGCCATTGCCGTTAACGGCAGCGCAGATTTTGTGGCTCAATTTTGTGACGGATGGTTTTTTAGATATAGGGCTTTCTATGGAGCCTCAAGAGCCGGATCTTTTGAGTGCCACGTGGCTGCAAAAAAAGAAACGGCTTGTCGATTGGCAGTTGATGACCAAATCGCTCTATATGGCCATACCGATGGGAATTTCCTCATTGATTGTATTTAAATGGGCCTACACCGGTATGCCAGAGTCGCTTAACTATGCGCGAACGATGACGTTGATTACGATGGCGATGCTGCAATGGTTTAATGCTTGGAACTGCCGCTCAGAAACCAAATCAATCTTTACGCTTGGTCTACTAGCCAATCGGTGGTTTTTAGTTGCTACGGGCTTCGTTTTGTCCCTCCAGTTCGCTATATCCTATATCCCGATCCTGCAGTATATATTCAAAACGGTCCCTCTATCAGCCTCTGATTGGGGTATTATTGTGGCAATGTCTGCTCCTATGGTTCTTATTGAGGAGGTTCGCAAGTTGGTGGTGAATCGATTTTGGAAGAAAGAAGAGGTTCAAAAGGCCTGAAATAGGCCAAACCATTGAGTTTTGGGGGTCTGCTTTGCTATGGTGAGGAGGAGTAAGAAGATCAGTTAACCCCGCCTATAAGGCGCCTGTCCGCCAGAGCTCCAAAGGAGCGGCGGCTGGAAAGAAGGAAGAAGATATGAAGAAGAGTCTTATCGCTATCGTAGCTTTATTGGTAGCAGTACAAACTCAAGCCGCACCAGTGTCATCAGAAAAAGTGCCAAAAAAAGCGCGCTTTTCTCAGCTTACATTGTCCAAAACAACCTTGAAGCGTCCCGTGACTGTTCGTATAAGTCTTCGTGGTAAAAACTGCCGAACGTTAAACGTGAAGATGACAAAGGGTAGGGATACGAAAAATGTACGGATCCCGGCTCGTTGTTGCGTGAATAGTATGCGAGTGAAAGGAATTGGAGGCTTAACTCTTGCAAACGCTCGATTTAAAAAATGTGTACGTGGTTCTGCCTCATTCACGATTTTAAAAATTGCTCCAGGTAAAGCGGCTATTAGAGTAAGAAAGAAGTAGGTATAAAGGAATTATTGCATGAAGAAGTTGCTTACCTTTGTTCTTATTGTCCTGTTTTCCGCGCAAAACACCAATGCTCAAAAGCCTCTTTCCAAAAAGAAGCACACGATCACCGTCAAGACGAACTTAAGCCCCAAGCGGGGGAAGGTGTATCTGAGGGTGTATCCACATGCTGAGGAAGGTAAAGAAGATTGCAAGAAGATCAAACAGGATTTACCTCTCAAAGGTTTTAAGATGATCACCATTCCAGCTCGATGCTGTTGGCGAGAGTTGAGAATTGTGGAGATTGGCAAGAAGGATAAGAAAGGGAGGGTGCTTGGCAGGGTAACGGCTGAAGAGCCATTATGCATGCATGGCAAGACGACCCTTGATATCAGCGAAGGCAAGAAGGAAAAGGGGATGGCCATACGGCCTCTCGTGATTAAGGCACAGGTATCTAAAAAGAAAAAGAAGAAGTAAAAACGGAGAGAACAGGAATGCTGTTTTTAAGGCCGCGTTATGCGGCCTTCTTTTTATATCTATTTCGTAGTATGGCAAGCCATACCCACTCATTTGACTAAACTATGTAACGAAGTATAGTAGAAGGCTAGTTATGGGCTATTTTTTCGTTTACATAAAAGGAATCAGATGAAATCTACCTTAAAGAAAGTTGTTGCCGTTATTGTGATTATTGCCATTAGTGGTACAAGTTCAGCTGTTACCCGTGATGCAAAGGTTGAACCGAAAGAACTGTTGGATATAGCCTTTGTTGATTCGTTTCAGGCAATGCGTGAATGTGAGGACGGTCAACGTGTAGGGAAAGAGCTTGATACGATGCGTGATAAGCTCTCTAAAGAAATACAGGATGAAGCAACGAAAATTACCAAAGAAGAGAGTGATTTAAATAGCAAATCGGCAACCTTGAAGCCGGATATTCTTGCACAAAATAAACGTAAAATTGAAAAACAAAAAAGAGATCTCGAAGACAAAGTGCGTGAAAGCGAAGAAGAGATCAAAGTAGCAATGCAACAACGAACGGAAGAGTTGGCGGTGAAAATAGAAGAGGGTATTGTTGAAGTTGCAAAAGCAAAAAATGTTGACGCCGTGATCGATAAAATGACTGGCCGCGTCATGTACACCAAAGATAATCACAAAGGTGATATAACCAGTGATGCGATTGCATATGTAGATAAAAAATCTTCTACGGTAGCCAAGAACGACACTACACCAAGAGCAGCAACCACTACCGCATAAGTTGATACTAGTAGCAGTTATGAGGCTGGCCCGTTTTACAGGCCAGCCTTTTTTATGGAGGATGAACCATTGCACCGGGGGATTCCATGAGTTATGAGCTCGTTACCTTAGAAAAAACCGATCTAGCGCAAAGGATTGCGCAAAACTTACACAAAGAACTGCGCATGGCCACGTTGCGTCAATTTGCTGACGGCGAGCTCAATGTACATCTAAACGATTATCAGCAGTACGCAGATAAAACAGTGGTGATTATTCAATCTACTGGCGGCAAAGTGAATGAGTATACGATTGGTGTGGCATTCTTGGCTCAAACATTAAAGCAGGCAGGTGCAAAAAAAATCATTGCTGTCATTCCCTACGTTGGCTATTCACGTCAAGATAGAGGCATTGCGGGTAAACCGGGTCATATGCAAGTGGTGGCTCAGTTATTCGAGCAGGCGGGTATTGATGAATTGATTGCGGTGGAGTTGCATGCAAAAGATATTATGCAGTTTTTCACTATTCCGGTGACCAACGTTTCGGTGGAGAATACGATTGTAGCTCATATTCAAAAGCAGTTTCCTGCATTAGAGACTGTTTGTTTGATTGCTCCCGATAAAGGGGCGCACGCCTATGTGCAGAATATAGCAAAGACAATTGGTGTGGGAATGATCAGATGCTCTAAGGAACGATTCGGGACTGATCAAACTCGTGTACTGGATTGTGTAGCAGATTGTGAGGGAACGGTGGGCGTGATGGTTGATGATATTGTTTCAACAGGTGGCACGGCGGCGAATGTTGCGCATCTACTCTCTGATGAAGGGTATCGTGAGATGTTTGGCTATTTCGTGCATCCTATATTAGCAGGCAATGCCGTTGAGCGTATGCGGAAAAGCGGTATTAACGCTATTTTTGTAAGTAACAGCCTGCCTCTAGCAGCTGCAGTAAAAGCTATTCCATTTATTACGGTATTTGATATAAGTGAAGATATTGTATCGGTACTGAAAGAAAAACTGGATGACAAGTAATGGATAGTTTAGAGCAGATCAAAGCAGTTATCGGGCTTGGCAATCCCGGCCCCCGTTTTCATGGCACCCGCCACAACATTGGATTTATGCTGGTCGATGCGCTGGCAGAACGATACCAGGGATCATGGCAAAAAAAAGATGAGATGGAGTTGGCACAGATACGGGTCAATGATCATTCTCTTTTATTAATCAAACCACAAACATTTATGAATACATCAGGACGGGTAATACCCTTTTTGCAAAAGAAGGGCATAAAAGCAGAAAATCTGTTGGTGGTACATGATGAACTTGAAAAACCATTCGGATCGCTTGCGTTTAAAAGGGGAGGCAGTGCTCGTGGGCACAATGGATTGCGTTCGATTATAGGAGTATCGGGCCCCGACTTTTTACGATTGCGATTTGGTATTGGTAGGCCTGAACGCAAAGAAGAGGTGGGTGATTATGTATTACAGCGCTTTGAGGTTGATCAAAATGAGCTCATGGAGCGTATGCAAGAGGCAGTGGTGATGATAGAGGATCTATTTACTAAAAAGGAGACGTAATGGATTTATTTTTAGGCCTTAGTTTTTTGGTCTTGTTGGTGCTGGGTTATTTTTTCTATTCCAACCCATCCCAGTGGCATTATTATTTGAAATGGGTACCGGCATCTGCCTTTATGATATCTGCCCGTGCCTACGGCATGACGGATGAAGCTTGGAGCACCGCGTTTATTCTGGCAGGATTCTTTACCGTATTTATTTTCATGATTTTATCGCGTCAAGGGATTATTTATGATCGCCTTATGCTTGGCGTTAATCTGTTCTTTTTGATGGGTGCCTACGGATTTCTTTCAGGAAATGATGCAATTTTAGAATGGTATAGTGCGAGCAAAGGCGGACCATTTTTTGGGTGTATAGTCGTCGTTGGCTTGCTGTCTACCCTCTTTACCCAATATGGTTTTGTGGGAGTGAGGCACAAAAATAAGCAAGCAGTGCAATATGCATCATTTCTTTTATTTGCCGCAGCGGTTATAGCATTAATATGGTCGGTCCGTGCTGATGAGCAAGGGTTGTTGATCTCAGTAGTGATCCCGTTTATTTTATTACGGGTAATACGTGATCAGCTTGTTCGGCAGATGGATTAAAAGAACGTATTTCTCATTTTTCTTGCCGATATCTTTAGAAAAATAGGAACATATTACTATTCGATGTGCATTTGAGCAACGGGAAAACTATCTCTAGGGGAGGGAGTGCAATGCAAAGGATAAAAATAGTTTTATTTCTTATGGTGTGCAGTGTTGCTCTTTTCGGTATGGAGGAGGAGCAAGAGGTGAGATCTGGAGGAGAGTATGAGGGGGCCCCCATGGAAGCGGCAGTGGAAGCTCCAGCTCGTTCTAGTTGGTGGAGCCGTGCTCGCATCTCTCCCTTTTATATTGATTACGATAAATTTGCGGCAGCAATAAAACCAGGGATGAGTGAGTCGCTGAGTCGTGGGGTGGAGGCGTTAACGCGAGGATTGAAAGAAGCGTCATCCGAGTTTACGCGAGCGCTTTCCGATGGATTACAGGACGCCACCGTTACGCTCAAAGATTCTTTGGAACAGGGAATTGGGGGTGCGGTGGAAGTTGGCATACATCATCTCAATGAAGCGCTGAAAGAAGGAGGCCTTTTGCAAAAGCGTCTCAATGGATTTATTCAGCGGACAGTACAGCGGAACCTTTGTATCTCTGGCGGTATTATTATATTCACGATTGCCGGATCCACCTTTGTGTATTACGGAACCCGCACCGGCTGGCGGGTGGTTGAACGAAATCTGATGCGTCCAAAACTTATTATTGCGTCATCAAAAAAGACATTGTTTGAACGGATACAAGAGCGCATATTTCCCAATAAAAAACCTCAGGACAGTTCCCCTGAGATGGTCTGTGATAACGAGCTGGAGAATCGTTTGCGCGATATTGTGCGCGCTACCAAAAATATTTATGCAAAAACTAACGCAGGGGCCACGAACGTGAAATATCGCAACTTGATGTTGTGGGGCCCTCCCGGTACGGGCAAAACGATGTTTGCAAAGCGTCTTGCGCTCGAATCGGGCTTGGAATGGGCCTACATGAGCGGATCATCTTTTGCAAAGTTTAAAGATGGAGAAGGGATAGAAGCACTTGATGAACTGTTTGCATGGGCCAATAGATCAAAAGGGCTCATGCTCTTTATTGATGAAGCGGAGGCGTTTTTGGCACAGCGGGAACATATGGATCTGAATAGTAATGCCTACCAGCTTCTCACCAATTTCTTGAATCACACGGGCGAGCGGAGTAATAAGTTCATGCTGGTGTTCGCCACCAACCATAAACATATGATCGATTCAGCCATGCATCGCCGTATTGATGATCTGATTGAGATGCCATTGCCCAAAGCTCCAGAGCGTTTTCGTGTGCTTGCGCTCTATCGCAATAAGATTCTTTTTGATCTGCGGCAAAATGGTGCACTATTCGTGGATTCAGCTCGTATATGCTTGAATGATGCCAAGCTTGAGGAAATAGCTCAGCAAGCCGAAGGCCTTTCCAATGGAGAGCTTGAGGGGATTATTAACATCATCAAGACCGATGCTGATATTACCGATACAGGCTTGGTAACTCTGCAAGTGGTTGATCGGGCGATACAGCATGCCATGGAGAAATATGTGGCTTTCAGGATGACCGATGTACGCAGGAAGCGGGCCCTTCACGAGCATTTGTGGCGATCGATTGGTGGATAAAGCGCGTTTACAAGGGTTAGTTTCTTCTATATAGTGGGACGACAATCGTAAAAATATAATCCTGAAGGATATTGCTCATGAAGAAACTACTATCACTTACTCTTATCATAGTCGTTGGAGTTGGAAGCATCGGGCTACAAGCCGGCAATACAATGGAAAAAGCATGGGCCTACACAAAAATTGCATTTGGTGGAGTGGGTTTAGCGGCATGCTGTTATATGCCTTGGCGCGCTAATGATACGTTGCAAAGCATGGATGAGCATTTGATTTCCGAAGGGGATGCGAAGCTGGTTGATAAATATACAGCGGGTCGAAGGAAAGTTTTGGTACAGGTAGGTTTTGGGGCGCCACTGGCATTACTGCCTCTTGGTGTTCTCTTGATCAAAGATGGCAGAAGAGATCTAAGAAGGCTTGGCAAGCGAGCAGCATAAGAAGCCAATAAAACAGCGACAGATAACAAACGAGTGCCATTAGAGTTGAGCGAATAAAAGTACGCTCGTTTTACGAGAACATAGAAAAGAGGCCTACATTACGTAGGCCTCTTTTTTTGCATAGCTTCTTTGTTATTTCTGTTTCTTCAACCACCCCACAATAGCCTCTTTTAATTTTGCATCAATTTTGCCCCCTCCGCCTTGGAGGATATTTTTCGGGCCTCCGCCACGAAGCCCATGCTCATCTTTGAGCCAGGAGCCAAAATCTTTTAAATTGAGACGGCTTGAAAATTGATCTGCGTTGTTAACAAGGAACGTTGAGCGGCCATTAGCCTCACTGATGAGGAAATAAAAACCGGGTTGCTGTTGCTGGAGGCGTAGGGCGATATCGCGTAGCTCATCATTCGCGGTATCGGTGAATGAAAGAAAGAGGAACGGGATGCCATTAATCTCGGTTGTTTCTTCTTTCCAGCGCGGTAGATTGGCCAGCACCATCTGTTGTTTGAGCTGCTTGATCTGTTTTTGTGAATTCTTTAGCTCTTCTGTTTGTTTTTCCACCTGCTCCACAAGCTGATCGCGTCGAATGTTAAACTGGTTGCTCAGCTTTTTAGTGGTGTTGAACGTTTCTTGAAACAGATCGATTGCTTTGGGGCCGGTGAGCGCAATGATGCGACGATGGCCAGCAGAGATCGATGAGATATCAGTTATTTTAAATGCGCCGATATCGCCAGTGCGCGGTACGTGTGTTCCGCCACACAGCTCCATGGAGAATTCAGGGATGTTGACGATACGTACTTGCTCCGGATTATACTTTTCGCCAAAGAAGGCAAGCACGCCTCGATCAATAGCTTCTTTAAATGAGGCTTGCTCTATTTTGATCGGAATATTTTGGCGAATCTTTGCATTCACCAGATCTTCCACTCGTTTGATATCCTCAGGGCTCAAATTTTGATGGTAGGAAAAATCGAAGCGCAGATAATCAGGATGCACCAATGAGCCAGACTGTTTGATATGTTTGCCAAACAACTGAATGAGCGCTGCTTGCAGCAAGTGAGTAGCGGTGTGATTTTTCATTGCATTTGTTCGCCACACGGGATCCACGACGCTCGTGATGCTTGTTCCCACGCTCAGATCAACCGGTGTGCTGATCTGTGTGGCGATTCTGCCATTGATATACCGAGCCTGCTTGATTGGAACACGCTGATCGTTAATAACGAGCCAGCCTTGATCGGGTACCTGCCCACCACCCACGATGAAGAACGGTGATTTTTTGGTAAGAACCCAGCAGGTTGTGCCTTTGGTAACTGAATCAACCAATTTTGTATCCTGAATCAATGCAATAATTTTTGATGGGGTTTCAAGTTCCTCGTATCCCGTGAATTCTGTATTGATTGTTTCATCAAAATCGACATGATCGAGCGCATCAGTTGTTTTTTTGCCCGATTGTGCTTGTTGTTTTTCCATCTCTTTCTCAAACCCCTTTTCATCAACGGTGTACCCAAGCTCGCGAGCACGAGCCAAAACGAGTTCGATCGGGAACCCGAATGTGTCGTACAGCTTGAATGCTTGCGGTCCGGTGATGCGCTTTGTTTCCTTGTCTTGCTCAAGATAGTCGTTCAGAATCTGTTGGCCGCGCAGGAGGTTTGCAGAGAACTTTTCAATCTCGCTGGTGAGAATCTGAATGATAAGCTCTTGGCTTTCTTTAAGTTCTGGATAAATAGTGCTGAATTCATTGATTACAACAAGGGCTAATTGGGGAAAAATATTTTTATCAGTTAGCTTCTGTGCAAAGAGTGCTGCACGCCTGATAATCTTGCGCAATACGTAGCCACGTCCTTCATTGGAGGGAGCGCCTCCATCAGAGATGATCATCGTTGCGGCACGAATATGATCAGCAAGTACGCGGAATGCTGCCTTCTTTTCATCAGATTGCTTTTCGTAAGGGAGTCCGGTGAGCTTTTCTGTTTTAATAATGATGGGCATGAAAAGATCAGTTTCAAAAACGGAATCTTTATCTTGCATGATCGTGCAGAGCCGTTCCAGGCCCATTCCGGTATCAACCCCTTTTTGTTTGAGGGGTTTGAGAGACCCATCGGTTTGTTGATCAAACTCCATAAACACCAAATTCCATATCTCAAGAAAGCGATCGCATTCACATGCCGGTCCACATTCCTCTTTGCAGCCAAATGCCGGCCCGCGATCAATAAAGATTTCAGAGCAGGGGCCGCAGGGGCCAATGTCGCCCATTTGCCAGAAATTCTCTTCCTTGCCTAAGCGATGAATTCGTTCTTTAGCTAGGCCGATTGTTTTGTGCCAGATTGTGTATGATTCATCATCGTCTTGAAACACGGATGCGTGGAGTTTTTCGATGGGTAGTTTCATATCCTTCGTCATGAACTCCCAGGCCCATTTAATGGCATCCTCTTTGAAGTAATCGCCAAATGAGAAGTTGCCCATCATCTCAAAGAAGGTAAGGTGCCGTTTGGTGAACCCCACGTTATCCAAATCGTTATGTTTTCCGCCAGCGCGTACGCATTTCTGGATGCTTACGGCACGCTTATAGCTGCGCTTTTCTTTGCCTAAAAAGACATCCTTAAACTGATTCATTCCGGCATTGGTAAAAAGGAGGGTGGGATCCTGTGCAGGAATTAATGACGAACTGGGAACTTTCGTGTGATCTCGGTCAATAAAAAACTTAAAAAAACGATCACGAATTTCAGCGGATTTCATATGGTCCTTTATCTAGGGATTTATTTTTATCTAAGATACGTTTTTTTGCGTGATGCAGCAACTTACTGAGTACTCGCCCCCCTCCCCGTTCGCCCTGAGCTTGTCGAAGGGTCGTATTTCATTTAGATACCAGGTATTCACCGTGTAGGAGTAGCCTTAATACTTGCCAGATACAATGCAATCGAACCAGCTACTGCCGCGTTGAAGCTTTCGGTGCCTCCGGGCATCGGCAGCGTAACCGTTTCATCAGATGCATCTACCCACTCTTGGGAAATACCATGCGCTTCTGAGCCAACCACCAAGAGGGCATTTTCCCACGGAAGTTTTTGGGGGGTTTTGCCGCCGGATACGATGAGAGCATGCAATTTTTTATTTCCCTTATGCGCAATGAGTTGCTCCCAGCTCCATTGAAAAATGGTGAGCATCCCAATCGTGCCGGCTGATGCTTGAACCACTTTAGGGCTCCATGGATCAGCTCCCTCGATAAGTACGACTGATTTTGCGTTGAGTGCTGCGGCAGTTCTCATAAGGGTCCCGGTATTGCCTGGGTCGGCAATACGGGCGAGCACAAGGCCATTTGCAAGCTGATCAGGCGAAGGTGATTTGGGGATCGAAAAAAGCCCCACGACGCCCGAAGGAGTGGTGGCGGTGCTCAGTTTTTCCATCACATGATCACCCACGAGTACGATCTGGCTATCATCGACGATGGCTTGTGCTGCAGGAAGATTACGCTCGGTAATATAGAGGGCATAGGGCATATGGCCATGCTTAATTAGGGTGCTGCAGGCCCGTATGCCTTCAGCTATAAACTGGCTATGCTTAGTTCGATGCTTTTTGGTGTGCAACGAGGCAAGGTGCTTGATTTCTGGATTGGTGCGAGAAGTGATCGATTTCATGATTTTAAGGCCTTTATAGTAAGGCTTTTAGGATACTACAGGAGGGAGATCTGTGCAAATCAGGGCGCGAGGGCTAAAACTGCTATCATTGCTCTCTGTCATGGGGGAGGCCCTTTGACAAAACCCTCTATTTTAGGGATAATTGGAGGGAATAAACTTTAGATATAATAGCGGCATAGCCTGGGAAAACGACGGGCCTGTCCGCCGTAGCTGTTTACTCCGGCATAGCCAAAGGCGACGACGGATTAGCGCAGGAGGAAGGATTATCATGAAGAACAGAAAAACACGATTTATTGTTTCCCTGGCGTTGTGCCTGGGAGTAGCTATACCAGCGTATGCTCATGAACCAAAAGAGGCTCCTCAGAGTGAGGTGAGTAAAGCGTTGGGAACCGCTCAAAAAGTGATACAAGCGACCAAGTATGGTGTATTTGTACTCGGTGGTGCGGCTGCATTTGTTGGGTCGAGTTATGGATTGATCTATAGGCCGGCGAGAAAGCTTCGACGAATGGTTGGACCAGATGAAGTTGGAGAAAACGAAGGAAAAATCTTTGCAGGAGGCGTAGCAGATCTTGTTGGCCTTGCACTCATGAGTTATGGAATAAGGGGCTGGAAGCGCATGGCTGACGGTATCGATAAAGTTGAGAAAGATGATACGGAAAAACAGATTGAGAAGATTATTGATACCACGCAAAAAGGAGCACGATTTGGTGCTCGCCTTGCTGGCTATGGATTGCTTACTGGATTTGGTATTGCTGTCACTATGATTGGTGTGGCTATGTCGAAGCAATTGGTAGATGGCGATGCCGAGAGTTCCTATCGAAGCAACCTCGAAAATAGTTGGGATGGTAAACCAAAAAGAGTAATTGCCTCTGGTTTTTCATTCGGGATCGGCATTCCAGCGATTGCGCTTGGTATTAGCGGTTTGATTAGAACCTGCAAACGCAAAAAACAAAAAAAATTAGTTGATACTCGGGAAATCGCAGTCCAAACGGATGATGATCTCTCTTGAATTCTGGTATCAAGGATTGAATCTAGAGTCGAAATCTTCCAAACAAGCTCAAAAAACTGTTAATGATATCAAAGGGAAAGGGAAGTAGTATCGGGCATGCTGAGGGGGAGTTCATGAGCTATGCGAAATCGATTCCGTTACTTGTATCAACATTAATCTTGCAGTCGGCATATGCAGCAAAGTTGGATGGGCCAACGAAAGCGGCCAAAATTACTTGGCATACCATTCAGATAGTAGCAGGTCTTACGGTAGCGGTTGGCGGTGGGCGCTATGTTTTCACGGAAGCAAAGGATTTAGCTGCTCAGGGAGGCTCACTCTTTGTAATTCTTCCCGCTTCTATTACCCTCTTGCATTCTGGGATTAAAGGGTTATTCTACGAAATTAAGCTTTTTGATCGAGCCAAAAAAATTGCACAGTTCGTAAAACTAAAGGACAGGTAATGAAACATAAGAAATTGATTGCACTTCTTGCATCAGCCTTGATTATACATTCTGTACATGCGGGGCGTGAAGAATCCGGTTGGATAAGAAAAACAGCACGCGTTGTATTCTACGGGACCGAAACGGCTGTTGGGTGCCATTTTTTTAATGCATTTCATGGAAGAGCTCCTCAATCGCTTTGGCCGTGGGATGTGGCGGGCAAGATGTGGAATAATAAACGTGGGGCTGGGTCGGAAGCGTTTGCGAGTGCCGTATTACTTTGGCATGGTCTGAAGGGCTTGGATAAAGAGCTCCGCATTACTGAACAGTTAAAGAAAAAATAATCGTAATGATTCGCGAAGGTAGTATATGAAACATATGAAATTGATCGCATTACTCGCAGCTGCAATGATGGTGCAGGGTACCCATGCTGGTCCTAAAATCGAGAAAGCGAAACAGATGGGGACGGTTGGGATTCATCTTGCAGAAGTGGTTGGTGGAGTGGTGTTAGGTGTAGCAGGATGGCGCCAATGGGATCAGGGGAAGTCGTTTTGGGAGCGAGGAAAGGGTAAGGCGTTTATGGTACTTTCCGCGCCCTTGATCCTAAAGGGCTTGCACGACTTGAAGAATGATCTACATCAGCATATTTTTTATCATATGGATGCATGGTGGAAATATAAGTCTAAAGATCTGGCGAAAAAAGAATAAGCTACTGAGGGTGGAGGCAAAGCGCCTCCGTTTTTTTTGGTCCGTTTCAGTTCCTGTGGTATTATTTCCTACTCTTTAAACCGTTCACCGAGTAGACGCCATGCGATATGAACAGGAATCTTCTCAACCCATCCCGCCGATTATTCAAACCAATGTTTCCCTTGCTGATAAAAACTGGTTTCAAACGGGCGGATCGGCTCGTTTTTTTGCAATCCCATCAACCGCGCAGCAATTTGCCGGTGCGATAGTGTATGCACACAGCCTTGATCTTCCGATCTTTCTCTTGGGGGCAGGAGCGAATCTGCTGATTAGTGATGATGGATTTGATGGATTGGTGATTCATCCGCACATCAAGGAGCTTTCCATTTATCTTATCAATGAGGATGAGGCAGAATTGACTGCGGGTGCGGGGGTGACATTGCATGAGTTGATTGAATATTGTTTGGATAATCAGCTGCTTGGCTTAGAAGAATTTAGTGGTATTCCTGGAACGGTAGGGGGAGCGGTCTACATAAATCTCCATTACTTTGAGTTCCTGATTGCGGATTTTCTCCTATCAGCTCAGGTGGTGGATGCTCAAACAGGAGAGCTCCAAACGGTTGATCGCGATTGGTTTTCCTTTGGATATAATCAATCACGCTTGCATGAGGGGAAGCAGTATTTGGTTGCGGCTACGTTTCGATTAAAACGAGGATCGGCCCATGAGATTTCCTATGCCCGTGGGCGCCGATATGAGATTATGCGGCAACGAGCTGCGCGGTACCCGAAATCCCGTACATGCGGGAGCTTTTTTCGTAATTTTCACGATCATGAAGTAATAATTGAGGATCATGGCAAGAAAATGGTTTATATTGCCTATTATCTTGATAAAATAGGAGTAAAGGGACAGTTGCAGATTGGCGGAGCCCGCGTATCCTATCAGCACGCGAATATGATTGTGAATCAGGGAAATGCAATGAGTGCCGATATTATTGCCGTGGCGCGCAAAATGCAGGAGTTGGTAGTTGAGCAGTTTGGGATTGTTCCCCAGCCGGAATGCCGGTTGGTGGGGTTTAAGAATTATCCGTTATTACAAGAGATTGAAAGGTAAAAATGATATTCAATGAGCTCGTCCTTCTATTTCAGATTGTGGTGATTGCCTGCACAGCAGCCATAGCGGTGCGTTTGGGGCGTGAAGCGCTGGTGACCTTTACGGTGGTTCAGATGATTCTTGCTAATCTTTTTGTGATTAAGCAGACGATGTTATTCGGCTTGAATGCAACCTCAGCGGATGCATTTGCGGTTGGTTCATTGTTGGGGTTCAACCTCATACAAGAATTTTTTGATCGGGAGTTGGCTAAAAAGACTATCATAACGATGTTTGTGCTTCTTGGGTTTTATGCCATCATGGCTCGATTGCACTTGGTATATACACCGAGCGAAGTTGATGCCTCCCATCGATACTTCGTGCCGATTTTGTCGGTGGTGCCATGGCTTGTGGTTGCCTCGATGGTGGTGCATATGATCGCGCAGATTATTGATTTCGTTATCTATGGTGCGTTGCAGAAAATACTCAGGCGATGGATTATCGTGCGTAATTATATTGCCCTTATCTGTAGCCAGCTTGCCGATACGATACTTTTTACCATATTTTTATGGATGCTTGGCATTATAACGAACTTTTGGCATATCGTAATCATCAGTTTTATAATCAAATTTGCAATCACCCTTGTTTCAACACCATTGATTGTCTTATTGGCACAACGGTATGGAAGGAAATCTTAGGAGGATCCCATGGGGGGAAAACCGTTCATGTTTGAACTGATTCATCAATCAAAAAAATCTCGTGCTCGTGTGGGTAAAATTCATACCCCGCATGGCGTTATTGATACGCCCGGCTTTGTGGCGGTTGGCACGAATGCCACGCTCAAATCGCTTGATACTAAAACAGTAAGCGAGATTGGATTGCAGCTTATGTTTTGTAACACGTATCATTTGATGCTTCAGCCGGGAACCGATCTCATCAAAAAGGCGGGAGGCTTGCACAAATTTATGAATCGTTCGATGCCACTCATAACCGATTCGGGTGGCTTTCAGGTATTTAGTTTGATGTATGGCACGGTGAAAGATGAGCTGAAAAGCAAGGGAGCCAAGAAGGGTAATAATGCAATTTTGCGGGTAGATGAAGATGGCGTGCTTTTTCGTTCCTACCGTGATGGTTCGCCGGTGCTTTTAACCCCGGAGCGATCGGTGCAAGCACAGAAAGATTTGGGAGCGGATATTATTATTCCGTTTGATGAGTTGCCCCCTTATCATATTGATCAAAAAAAGTTGATTGAATCGTTGCACCGTACGCATCGCTGGGAAGAGCGTTCATTGAATGAGCATCGTAAAAATATTAATGGGCAAGCGATGTATGCAGTGATTCACGGCGGCATAGATCCGGAGCTGCGTAAATTGAGCTGCCAAACGTTAACAAAGCTTCCCTTTGATGGGTTTGCTATTGGGGGCAGCTTGGGCAAAACTAAAGAGCAGATGATCACAATGCTCCAAGGGATGATGCCTCTGTTGCCGGATGATAAGCCAAACCATTTGCTTGGTATTGGTGATCTCTATTCGATTGAGCAGTGCGTGAAGCTGGGTATTGATACGTTTGATAGTTCGCATCCAACCCGTTCAGCTCGTCACGGAACCTTGTTTGCCAAACAGGGACAGGTGAAAATATTGAACAGTGCTCACAAGCAGGCATTTGAGCCGATTGAGAACGGGTGTGGTTGCATGGTTTGTAAGAACTATACGCGCGCTTATCTTCATCACCTATTCAAAGCAAAAGAGATGACGGGGTATACGCTTGCCACTATACACAATCTTTATTTTATGGTTGAGCTGATGCGAGAGTATCGTGAACGCATTGCGCAGGGGGAGCTATAATCTCCCATCCTTCCCATTCCACCATTTGAGCATAAAGTTCTTTGGGATCTTTTCCCTTTAAATCAGAAATTGACCGCAGACCAAGATTCCACAAATCTTGAGCGATTGATGTGCCAACGCCAGGGATGGTTTGAAACTGCTTGAGGATCTTTTTCATGATGGTTCCTTATCGGTATATTCCTAGTATACTACAACGTTTTTCGGTGCTCAATTGCTAAAAAAAATTGGTAATAAACAATTCGAGGGATCGATTAAAAACGAATGAGTTCAGGTGAAATGTTGCATGGCGCTGCGCTGTTTTGCTACGGTGTCTGAAGTGTTCGACGGGTTATTGAGCAAATTGACATGGTTTTTTCCCGGTTATGCGCGTCTGAGAAAAGGACTTGCATAAATGTATGGCTATGCTATGAATCGTAGAAGTAATAGAATATATCTAGTTAACCTTTTAGTTAAGAGGAGAGTCTATGAGGCATTATTTTGTGGAGCTCATGGGCACGTTTTTTTTAACCCTTGCGGTTGCAATCACCGGTAACCCAATTGCCATAGGGCTCATGTTTATGGCAATGTATTACATCGGGGAAGGAGTATCAGGCGGATACTATAACCCTGCGCTTGCAGTAGCAGCTTGGATGCGCGGTGTGCTCAAAGTGGAAGAATTACTCATTTATGCCGGTGTTCAATCAGTCGGTGCATTTTTGGGTATTTGGTTCTTCAAAGCTCTTACCGGCAACGTATTTATGCCAGACGTAATGGCAGATCTTTCCATGGGATTGGCAATCTTCATTGAAGTGCTTCTCGCCTTGGTCTTTGCTTTGGTATTGCTTACCCTTGCAACATCAAAAGATTATAAGGGCAGCGTAGTGAACGGTGCAGTAATGGGTCTTACCCTTGCAGCAGTTCTCTATATTGGTAGTGGTATTGTTAACCCTGCAATTGCAGTTGGTGCATACCTCGGTCAATTGTTCTCAGATGGCGGCGCACTTTCACGTGAGTTGCTATTTGTGTACATCTGCAGCCCATTAGTTGGTGGTGCATTTGCAGCATTGATATACGACTATATCCATAAAAAATAAGCATCGTGGCAATTACTTTTGTAGATCGCCAAGATGCTGGAAAGCAACTTGCTGATAAATTGGCAGCATATAGGAATCATCATAATGCGATTGTGATAGGTCTCCCACGAGGTGGAGTGATTCCTGCTGCTGAGATTGCAAAAGAATTGAAGTTGCCGTTAGATATTGTGGTGCCCCGTAAAATCGGGGCACCTTTTAATTCTGAGCTTGCTGTTGGGGCGGTGACCCAAGACGGCCAGGTGGTATGGAACGAAAAGCTCATGAAAAGTTTTCACCTCTCTCCCGACGATTTAGATTTAAAAGAAACGATCAAAAAAGAGCGTGCCGAATCGAATCGGCGCTTGTCTCTTTATCGACGTGGCAGGCCGCCACTCGTTTTAAAAGATAAGACAGTTATTATCGTTGACGATGGGATTGCAACCGGCGCTACGATGCGGGCTGCTATCGCGTACGCCAAGCAGCAGGGGGCAGCCAAGATTATTGCCGCCACACCGGTGGCCACCGTGGATACGCTGGAGCTGATTGCGCCTGAGGTGGATGAGATAGTCTCCGTGAAGCTTCCCAAAACATTTCTTGGTATCAGTGCCTTTTACGACATCTTCGGCCAGACGTCTGATGATGAGGTTATCGAGGTGCTGGCTTAAAGACAGCGGTGCCCCAACTTTGTAGTTCAACAATGCCTTTTTTAATACCACCTTTAGGGAGCGTATAGGTAAATTCTTCGAGTATGGGTAGTTTTATTGACTGCTCTGTCGTTCGGCCCTGCCCAATACGTTGATATTCAGCGTCTCGGTCTGTTTCTGTTAGCTTATCTCGTAGAATAGCTGGATCATCAGAAGAAAGGGGAACCTCCATCTTAATGTTGCCATATTGCTTTGCCAACTCGTTTACTTGGTCCCTCAACTCTAGCAGGGTGCCGGTTATTGTTTTATCCCCTGTTACACGAATAAAGGTAATAGTCTTAATGGGATCTCCCAAAGTAGTTTGAAATGGGCGCATTTCTTTGAATCGAAACCGCCGTAGCGCGGTGGTAAAAACGAGTGATTTCCCGGGCTTTATTTTCATAAAATTGGGATAGCCTGCCAGTTTTCGATGGATCGCCATAATTGGTTCACTAGCTACCGTGAGGGGGGCAAGTCCACGCCGCATATCTTGGTCAAACTCTTTATCGATAAATTCTCCATCGAAGATCATTGAACGGCGCTGATTATTTATACGGGCAAATACTGTTTCATCAGTGTAATTTCGAATTAGAACGTTTGCCGGATATACCGATAGACTCACACTGCTTAGTATTGCACAGAGTAATAGTTTCTTTTTCATTTTTTTTCCTTTATTTTTTCGAGAGTTCTTGCACTAAAAAAAGCTTCCCAGTACGGCGTTGCCCCAACTTTTCAGTACTACAATGCGCTGTTTTCTCATGCCTATTTTGTTTTTGCCGAGCTCGTAGGTAAATTCCTCTAGGATAGGCATTTCTATAGAAAATTTTTCATATTTTTCTGGTTCCTCAAATTTTTTCTCCCATGACTTGTTAACGTGGCTGAGATTATCCTTGAGCTGAATACGAAGAGGCAGATCTTTCAATTCAATATCTCCGTATTTATTTGCTAAATCCTTTACTCGACTTTGAAGCTCTCGTATGGTGCCAGTAATTGTTTTGTGTCCTTTTACACGAGCAAAGGTGATTTTTGTAATAGGCTTTCCCAGACTACCTCCTTCTTCTCCCCGTAAACGTACTAAAGCGGTTCCTAAAACAAACGATTGGTTCCGACCGATTTTTATAAAGTTGGGATACCCAGCTATGGCGCGATGTATTGCATAAGCGGGATCAGTAATGGGGAGAAAAGGGACCATAGAAAAATCATCACTTGCTCCCATTAACGTACCCAAAAATTTTTGCAAATCGGCTTGATCTTCCCAGAAGATCTTTGAACGTTTTTGATTGTTTACTCGGGCAAACACTGGTGTGTCAGTTTGATTTCTAATCAGTACTTTTGCCGGATATATTGATAGGGCTACACTGCTCAGTATTGCACATAGTAAGATTTTCTTCTTCATTTCCTCTTCCTCCTTCTTCGGCCGTGCCCTGCGAAGCTTCTAGCGAAGCATGGGACAGGCCCTTGTTTTTGGATTTTTATACTTCTCTAATACAAATAGTAACATTGCGGGGGGGGGTGGAAGCAAGAGATTGAAGGTTTGTAGGGCTTATTTACGTTTTTTTACCTTAAATTTCTTCAGCAGTTTATTCATCGTAGTTTTAAACCCGCTGTATTCGAGTTCTTCATACGGAAGCATGGCATTGCCATACCAGCCCTGCGAGCGAATCTCCAATGCCTTCTCTTGTGCTTTCAGGCGTACGAGATCCCAGGCCGGATTATCAAAGAAATCGACTTCATAATCAGAAAACCGGCCGTTTCTTTGTAATGAGAAACCAAGGCAGGAAACAATTGGCAGGCAGTAGAGCCCGGTGACTGCGGTGTTGATCGGGACGGGCATGAGTGGCATGTTGTGTGATCCGCGTGCATCACCGCCCACGTAGGGAACCTTGGCGAACGGAGATACGATTTCTTCCGGAGCAGGAAAAATTCCTTGTGTTCGTATGAGAGCAACGGGATCATCCTTTCCGGTGTATTTTCCCGCAATAGAATGAAGGCGATCTGTCGATAGCGCTGCGGCCGGTTCATCATATGTGCGAGAATAGATATTGCGTATGCCAAATCGTTCACCATCTCGTAACAACATGGCAATCTCATACATATCGTCCGGCGCGTTGAGCGTGATGATATGATCTCCTCCTTTGGTGTTGTTCATATCAATGATCTCAAAACGAAACCCCTTGATCATTTTGGGAAGCATAAGCCCTGCGCAATACATTGGATCGGCGAATGCTAAAAGAAGGGGCAAATTGTACGCACCCGGTCCACATTTATCGGCCGCAAATACCATGAATGATTCTGCAGGGCGCGGATCTTTTCGATCGAATGTGAAGGTGAGCTCAGCAACCCCAGGGCCTGCGCCGCGTACATTCCCCGACGGTGCATCCACGAGAAGATCCTGGCCGGCACCGTAGCAGCCGCATTCATCGGCAAAGCCGGTTGCTTTAATAAAGCAGTCCCAGGCAAATTGATGAATTTTGGGATTATCGGATCCTTTCGTGTGAGACATGATCAAGCAAATATCATCGCCAGTGTGCGTGACTTTGCCATCGATGATCAGTTTCTTTTTGATAGCAGCGGTGACCATTTTTTTGACGGAGTCCATCATCTTCTGGGTTGGTTTGGTGTGGCCCCCCACCGAACCCACGTCTGCCTTGATCACTGAAATGGTTACTTTCATTTATTCTCCTTTTATTGGTATTTTTTTGCCGAATTGAAGCTTATTCAAATTTCACGTATGATGATAAAACTGTTTATAAAGGTATAAAACTGTTTTGGGTTTTGTCATGAAAATTTCGATTGCATGGGTTTTTGATCATATTGATGCGGATGTTACGCAGGTGGATGTCCCCACACTTATTGAGCGGTTTAATGAAACAACCGCAGAAATTGAGGGGTTCCAGAAGATAAAGATTGATCTCGATCTATTTTCTCTCGTAGAAGTAAAATCTATTGAATCAAAGGTGAAGGTATATTCATCTGAATGGGATCTTGATACCTCTCTTTCCAAAAGAGAGGATGCGTGTGCTGGGCATTGGTATCTCATGATCAAGCGTGGCAAAGGTTATGATTGGGCAACGTCCATTGATCTTGGCGGACAAAAGGAGATGCTTCTGCCGGCGCTTTCTGTTTCTGCGGCAGAACAAAAAGGGGGATGGAAAAAGAAGTTTGCAGCGATCGATTATATTTTTACGGTCGATAATAAATCAATTACGCATCGCCCCGATATGTGGGGGCATCGCGGGTTTGCGCGTGAGATTGCGGCGTTGTTGAATCTTCCGTTAAAGCCGCTGGAAGATTTTGTGGTGGATTATGAGATCAAACCGTATGATCATACGGCTCCAGCTGATAAGGATACACCGATTGGTATTACGATTGACGATCGCGAGAAATGTCGCCGCTTTGCGGGATTGTATATGCCAAAGATTGAGATGCGTCCGTCACTCTTATGGATGGCAACTCGGTTGTCTCGCGTAGATAGCCGTTCGATTAACGCAGTGGTTGATTTCACCAATTACGTGATGCTTGATTTGAGCCAACCAATGCATTCCTTTGATGCAGAAGAATTAACGAACAAATCAATCAATGCGCGATCTGCGCTCAACAAAGAGAAGCTGACGTTGCTTGATGATCAAACGATTGAGCTATGTGGTGAAGATTTGGTGATTTCTGATGGAGATCGTCCGGTGGCGCTTGCAGGAGTTATGGGAGGTAAGCGATCGGGAGTAACCCCGGAAACAACGTCGCTGTTTCTAGAATCAGCCAATTTTGAGGCTGCCACGATACGACGAACGTCGCAGCGATATAAATTGCGTACCGAGGCATCTGCCCGTTTTGAAAAAAGCTTGGACCCCAATCAAAATACTGATGCTATTCTGCGCTTTTTAAAACTGCTTGATGATGCAAAGATTCCCTATACCGCTGCACCTTCCATTGCATCATTGGGTGCACTAGTAGAGCCATTGGAACTGGTAGTAACGCAATCATTTATTGAAACACGGTTAGGAACCACCGTGGCCCCTGATTTTGTGGTGGACACGCTCACAAAATTGGCATTTGGCGTGAATGAAATGGAGGAAGGAGACTCTCGTACCTACCTACTAGTAGTGCCTACATTTCGATCTACAAAAGATATAACGATTCCGATAGATATTGTAGAGGAAGTAGGGCGTTTTTATGGGTATAGCTCGATTCCATTCGAACTGCCATCGTTGAAAACAGAAGTGTCGAATAATTACTGGGTACATCAGATCTATAAGATGAAAGAGCTGCTTGCATTTGGCTTATCGATGCGGGAACTGTATTCCTACTCCTTATTTGATGAATCATTCTTGCGTGCCATCAACTGGGGGCCGGATCAAACGGCACAGATCAAAGATCCCGTTTCTGAAAATTTATATCGCTTGGTTACCACGCTTGTGCCGAATTTGCTCAAAGCCGTTCAAGAAAATAGTGCTGATCATGATCAGTTGCGTTTTTTTGAATGGGGACGCTGCTGGGCAAAAGAGGGAGCTGATATTACGGAATTAAAAGCGCTTGCAGGTATTATATTTGATAAGAAAAAGCCAGTTGATTTTTATGATGCAAAAGCATTATTGGAGCAGTTCTTTGCGATGCTCCATCTGCCAGTGCAATGGCAGCATGCCGATACGGTGTCTTATCCATGGTTTCATGATGCACAAACAGCAGTGCTATTGCATGAAGGAAAAACAATCGGGATGGCCGGAACGGCCGATTCACTTTTTTTGAGAGAGGTGGCTGAAGGGCATGCATTTATTTTTGAATTGAATGGGGATTTTCTTGAGAAGTATGTGCGCCCAGAACACCGCTTTGTGCCGTTGTCAAAATATCCTGAGGTTGATAGGGATGTGAGTATGCTGGTTCCACTTTCACTTACGGTGGATGAGCTTTCGCATATGATGTCTAACGTGGATGAGCAGGTGGTTGCTGTGGAGCTCGTTGATATGTTCCAGAAAAAGGAGTGGAAAGATCAGCGTTCCCTCACCATGCGTTACACCATGCGGGATGCAACTAAAACGATGACAAAAGCAGAAGTAGACGCTATTCATACGAAAATTATCAAAACAGTGGAAGCTGCAGGAGCAACCGTACGATGAATCGAATACAGCGTGCGTGGGTCTATGGATTACTTGGTGTTGTGCTGCTGGTGATTGATCGTATTGCCAAATATGAGGCGCTTTGCCTGTGTGCGCAGGGATGCAAGATTAACGAATATCTTTCATTTGAAGTAGTGTACAATCGTGGAACCTCGTGGGGCCTATTTCATTCGCAAAGCAATGCGGTGTTTTGGTTGGTTACGCTGGGAGTGGCCTTGATAACGTGCGGCGTGCTCGCCTATGCGGTGTTGCGATTTCGTTCGGGACACATGATCCTTGGTGAGGTGATGGTGATTGCCGGCTCTCTTTCGAATATTATTGATCGCGTTCTTTACAACGGGGTGATTGATTTTATTGAACTTTCATATCGTGGGTGGCTTTGGCCATCCTTCAATGGTGCGGATATGCTGATTGTGTTTGGAGTATTAATTATGATGGTGGAGCAATATAGAAAATGAATATGAGTCGTTGGTGCATGCGCATCGCTACGTTGGGCCCCGTTGGGTATTTTATTGCACCGGGTACCATAACCACATTGCTTATATTACCGGTGGTGTATTGGCTACACGCGGTGATTAAAAATCAATGGGCATATCTTGGTCTGGTAGGAGTTCTGTTTTTTTTGGGAATCGCTCTTATCTCAAAGGTGCTTAAAACATCCGGGCGCCACGAGGATCCATCGGAGATCGTGTTTGACGAGCTGGTGGGTTGCTTGCTCGTGTTTTGGGGGATTGCTCTTTCAACGCAGTCGCTCTTGGTGGGGTTTTTGCTCTTTCGTGCTTTGGATATTATTAAGGTTGGCTGGATCAAAAAGGCAGAGGATTTTGTGGGAGCATGGGGAGTTATGAGTGATGATATTGTTGCGGCGCTTCTAACCAATATTGCCTTACGATTGTTATTTTAATGGCTTCATTGTTCAGCAAAACATTCTCCTATCTTAAAAAGATCAT
>JAUUXD010000001.1 GCA_030588705.1 bacterium
CTGTAGTCGCAATGCCCTCTTTTTTAAATAAACGATACAGTTTTTTCGCCGTATCACTTGGCTGCGCACCCAACTTAACCCACGCGTCAAATCGTTCCGGTTTGAACGTAACGAGTTTGGTTTTAAGTCCATCATAGGTACCGATGGTTTCCAAAAATTCACCATCACGCTTTTTGCGTGAATCAACAACTACTACTCGATAAAACGGCAGATCTTTTCTACCAAAACGAGAAAGACGAATAGAAACTGGCATATAGTATATCCTCATGCATGCATTGATTATGGAACTTGTCTATTTAAAAAGGCGGCCGAAACCACCAGATTTCTTTATTAGTTTAGCATATTGCTGCATATGATCAAATCGCGAAAGGAGCTTATTTACCTCACCCACAGCCACTCCTGCCCCCTTGGCTACCCGTTTCTTACGAGAATCGTTCAATAGAGGGGGGTATAAGCGCTCTTTACGAGTCATGGAGCTCATAATGGCACGGAACCGATTCATCTCCTGCTGCCCCTGATCAAGCTGATCTTGAGACACCGAGAGATTTCCCGCCCCTGGCATATATTTCATGATAGACGATAGGGAGCCAAGTTTATTGATCATATCCATCTGCTGGGCAAAATCCTCCAAATTCATCTTGCCATTCTGAAACGAACGATACACAGACTGTTGCTCATCCGCTTTAATTTTCTGTTCTGCGTGCTCAATAAGGCTCTTAATATCTCCCATGCCAAGCATGCGGCTTGCAGATCGCTCAGGGTAAAACTGTTCTAAATCTTCCAATTTTTCACCCGATCCCATGAAGATAATCGGTTTTTTCAACGCATAGCGGAACGAAAAGGCAGCACCACCACGCGTATCACTATCTATTTTCGTGAGTATAGCACCCTGAAACCCCACCCCTTGCTCAAACGCACGAGCTACTGCAAGCGACTCCTGACCAGTCATCGCATCAAGGATCAGCAGTTTGTGCTTTGGCTGAAGCCTACTATCCAAGATTCGCAACTCCTCGAGCATCCTGTTATCCACATGCAATCGTCCTGCTGTATCAAGCAAAAGGAATTCATAATTATTGGAACGCCAATAGTCGTAAATCTCGCATGCCGCCGTAATAGGATCATTCGATTGCGCTCTAAAAAATGAAATCTGCGCCCGCTTTGAAAGCTGTTCAAGCTGATCAATAGCTGCCGGACGATAATAATCCACCGAAGCCATCAATATGCGCCGCTCTTTGCCCCGCTTTTTCCCTTCCTGTGCCATATAATGTGCAAGCTTTGCAATGGTGGTTGTTTTTCCCGACCCTTGCAATCCCATCACCATAATCACGGAAGGAATCTGTGGAGAAAATATAGATTTGTCTCCCCCTAAGAACGCAACAAGGCGGTCATTAACCACCTTCATAAGCTGTTCGTCTGCTTGTAGAGAAGTGGTAACTTTTTTACCAACCAGATCATCTTTGATTTCCTGGGCAAATGTTTGCACTAAATCATAGGGGACATCGGCCGAAAGAAGCGCATCCTCCACCTGCTCCAGAGCAGCATCAATCGTAGCCACATCAAGCGTTTTTTTACCACGCACCTTGGAGAAAATGGAGGAAAATTTTTTAGAAAGAAAATCGAACATCTATGCTACACCTTTTTAACGAAAAGCGACCTCTACCTCTCGAAACCATCATTCTTATTTAAGATCTTTATTGATCTGTACAACCATCTTCTGAACCCCTGCAAAAAGCTCTATGCGAATGACTTTTTCCAAATCACCATCTGCATGAAATGATTTACTATCAGCAAACACCGCCATCAATGGCATACAGCGCACCGCAAGGTCTTGAACAAGCTGGGCAAACTCTTGTTGTGCTTGCTCATCCATGAGGCTTGGATCGCCCTCTTCAAAGGAAACTTTGTACATATTGAGCAATTCTTCAAGCTGGGTAAGAATTTCTTTCAGGTTCTCCTTATCTTGCTTGTTTGAGCTCACCGCAATTTTTTTCATAGCAAGCGATACAAACTCATCTACAGCACCAACGATTAGCTTTGCTGATTTTTGCGCCTGTTCCTGCAACTCCTTATCTTGTGCCACCACCGCAGCATCCGCAACTGATCGCCAATCAGCTTCCGCATACATCACACCTTGCAAACTCACTGCTACTACTGAGAGAGCTATCAATTTTTTCATACACATTCCATCTTGATGTAACGAGTTATAAAGATCTAAAAATACCCCTCTAGTATAGTTAAACTGCACCATTATGCAACCGGGAACACCCTTGTTTACTTGACAATTCCCCCGGCACCCTTAGAATCATCTTGTGTTCTTATTTTGTGAATCATTCGAATTAATCGGCTTATCCGCATGAGTAAACCATCAAATTATTCCACCGACCAGCATACAAAAACTCTTTTGGCTATGGTGCATGCGCCCTATAATCGCACCAAAAATATCCAATCGTATTTTGATGAATTTCTTAATCTCGTTAAAACAGCCAACATCAAATATGAGGATGCCCTATCAATCAAACTCCGCGATATCGATACCGCCTACTTTTTCACCAAAGGAAAACTGGCAGAAATTAGGGAAGTATGCGAAGCGCACAACATTAAGCAGGTGATTATTTCTGATCAGCTCACTCCTCAGCAGGCACGAAATTTAGAAGATTACCTCGAATGCGAACTGATGGATCGCACCGATCTTATTCTCGATATTTTTGAAAAAGCAGCAGTATCTGCTGAAGGAAAAGTACAAGTGGGAATCGCCCTGCTTGCGCACCAAAAAACACGACTGGCTGGCAAAGGAATCCATTTGGAGCAGCAAGCCGGCATAACCGGTCTTCGTGGTGGATCCGGAGAAACAGTAAAAGAGCGAGACCGTCGCCACATTGATGAACAAATTAAAAAACTAAAAAAACAGCTTGACCGAATGCAAAAAGCTCGCGCAATACAACGCAAACAGCGCTTAGAACGAAAAGTCCTCCAACTCTGCTTGATTGGATACACCAATGCCGGCAAATCAACTATTTTAAATACGCTCACTAAAAGCGATGTACTTGCAGAAGATAAACTGTTTGCCACACTCGATACCACCACGCGCGCTCTGTTTGTTGATGGAAAACAGATTGGAGTGCTCTCCGATACCGTTGGGTTTATTCAACAACTTCCTCATCGGCTCATCGAAGCATTCAAGTCTACCCTTTCTGAACTCCAGTATGCTGACCTACTCCTGCAGGTAATCGATCTTTCTGATCCCAACTGGGAAGCACAGATCAAAGTGGTCCATGAGATCATAGAAGAGCTTGATCTGCACGAAAAACAGATGCTCTACGTATTTAATAAAGCAGATCAAGTGGCAGATCGTGAAGCAGTAGAACCTCAACTAGAACTCTATGAACCCCACGTAGTGGTATCCGCCACGAGTAGAGAGGGCCTCAAGCCGCTGCTTTCGTTTCTGAAGAAGTGGTCTAAGAGCCCTTCCCCCTCCGCCAAGGCTACGGAGGACAAGGACGAAGCTGCGTAGCAGCGGAGACAGGTCACAAAAAAAACAATCAAACTAACATATCAGCAAGAGCACCGAAAAAATACCGCTCTTCTCCGCAATAAGCCGAAAAACATTTCATAGGCAACGCATTTTGTGGTGTGCTAGTGTGACGGTCAAAAGCATAGCAGGGAGTTTTGATGATCAGTTCGCGTCACATACTTATCTGTTTGCTTGCCTCATCGGTGATCACTGAACCAATGACGGCCATACCATCTAATCGCTTTCGTTCTGCTTACAAAACAATCCATTCTGATATTCGTTGCTTATTTGGTGGCGAGAAGATCGATGATCCCGAACAAAGAAAACGAATCATCATCGAAGTAGCAACTGGCATCGCCATCATGCTCATCACGGGAACGGCGATCTGGATCTGGTGGGTGCGCCCATTGCAAAAACAGCTGCGGAATCAAGGTGATGATCGGGAAGAAGATGAGGTATTGCATAATACTCCAAAAGTTAACGCGAGTAGTTCATTGCAACATCTCTTTCGCCATGGCGACGAAACATTCCTAAATAATCTTATCGATCAATCATCCGAGGAGGAGCTTGCACAAGTAGATGAATATGGAAATACCATATTGCACTATGCGGCTAGCCGAGATATTTCCGGGATAGTCATGAAACTTCTCACTAAAAAGTTGGATAGCAATAAGAAAAATTTAACAGGAGAAACACCTCTCCATTTTGCAGCATTTAGCAATCAAAAAGATGTTGTAAAGCTCCTGATTACTAAGGGAGCTGATCCAACCATCGAAAACAAGGACAAGCAAACTCCCCATCTGGTTGCCAGCGATCCGATCATCCAAGGAATTCTAAAACAGGCAGAACGAGAATGGACCAAAAAAGATAAAAAATGAGTTGCCTCCAATGGCCCCATCTAGGGCTATCCCTGGAGGGGGCACCGAATAGCCCGGAACCCCTTGAAAAAAAGGGTTATTGTGGTATTTTAGGAGATAGGTAAATCTTTCAGAGCGAGAGGGAGATATGAGTACTAAGAACAGTGTCTTGTGGACAACGGTCGTTACTTCTATTTCCAAAGTCAGTACAATATTTTTAGAAAAAAGCATAATACTGAGGGGTACATTATGCAAAAAAAATCAGTCTTATTCTTATGGCTCATATCAGCAGGGACCTTAGTAGGTATGGAAGCAGTACCAGATAGTCCAGCACCAACTCATCATCTCGATAAAGGTCGGCTATCCGTATCACCACCTACGTTTTTAGAAAGGGCTCACACCGCGGGAGCAGGGCTTGGTAGAAATGCCTCAACATTGCTACAAGAAACTCAAGGAAGAACACATACAGTGCGCCGAAAAAGCATCTCTCCAAAGAAAGGAGAAAGGGACACCGATCACGCATCTCCAAAGACCAAAAAACCACGTCGGGAAAAAAGGCCGACACTAGAAAGATCATTATCCGAATTTTCACATAATCTTGCATCGATAATACCCACAGGGTGGCCGAAAGAGTTTGAAAATCCCTCACTTGATGCTTTTGCTGCTCAACAAAAGCCAACCGGTCACCTCCCAGAAATATCTCCCTATCAAAGATTAGAATATCTGGACCGAGCTTCATCCCCTTCCCAACCTTCTCGCCACTATGCCGATATTCCAAACGAAATACAAAACGCTCGCAATGAAAAACTTCGTAAGGCTTTGGCTCACAAAGATATAAAGCAGGCAATACGACTAGTACTTAAAGGAGCCAATCCGAATGAACAGGACGAAGCAAATGGCAATACGTTGCTCCATTTTGCTGCCGGTCGAGATCATCTTCGCACTGCAAAATGGTTAATCGAAGAAAAGGGAGCTCGTACCGACATACAAAACCGATACCGACGGACGCCTCTTGAGTTAGCTATCATCCTGAAAAACCCTCGCATCGCTCAATTGCTCGTAAAAAAAGAAATTCAAGCAATGGTAGCACAGCAAAGACATTCCCCTCCCCCGAACAATACGCCTTCCAAACAATTACGTACAGCACCCAATAGTGATGACAACGATGAAGTGATATATGCCCCGCTAGGCAACTTTAAAGTTTTTTAGGATACTATCATAATGAAATTTTCAGCACCCCGGGCACACTAAAGGGAGATATGAGTACTAAGAACAGTCCCTTGTGGGTAACGGTCGTTACTTCTACTTCCAAAGCCAGTACAATATTTTTAGAAAAAGGCATAATACTGAGGGGTACATTATGCAAAAAAAATCAGTCTTATTCTTATGGCTCACACTACTAGGAACCGTAGCAGTCATAGAAGCAGTACCAGATGATAGCCCAAGGCCCAAAGAAAATTGGCGTCCATCGGTATCGTCTCCGTATCAAAGGCTCCTCGATCTGGACCGACCACAATCCGCCTACGGCCAATGGGTCTGCCCATTAGATGATCCCTCCGCCAATATTTCAAACCAAGAAGTACTAGCCGATCTCAATAAAAGGCTTCGCGAGGCATTGGCTCACAAAGATATAAAACAGGCAATACGACTAATACGTGATGGTGCTAATCCCAATGAGAAATCAGAAGAAGGCAATACGTTGCTCCATTTTGCTGCCGGTCGAGATCATCTAAGCGTTGCAAAATGGTTAATCGAAAAAAAAAGAGCTCGTACCGACATACGAAACGCATACAAACGGACGCCTCTTGAGTTAGCTATCATCCTGAAAAAGACTCGCATCGCTCAATTGCTTCAAGCATGGAGACCCTCTAGCTCAACCCCGCATGATAGGCCACCCCAAAACGCTACATCACCAACCGAGAGAGCTTTTATCAAAAAATACAACATTGTAAAAAAAGAAATGCAAGCAATGGTAGCACAGCAAAGACATTCCTCCTCCCCGATCTATCAGCTGTGCGAGCAATTACGTGCAGCGCTTTTTTATGATAAGGATCAAGAAACCGCAACTCAATTAATAATGAAAGGAGCAGATCCTAATACGCAAGAAACTTTTTCAGGAAACACCATACTACATATTGCCGCATTGCAAGGGAAGTATGATTGCATTAAAAAACTCTTTGAGAGCGGTTATCGACCAAACCCCAATGTCAAGAATGAGAGAGGACAAACGGTATTGCATATTCTTGCACTTGATAAAGACCCAATCATCGCAACTCGAGCCACCAGATCATTTCTAAACCGTGAGAATGGCAGAACACCTGCAGATGTATGTGCCACTGACATTTCAGGAAAAACCGCACTGGAATATGCCACTCAGGCAGGAAATGAAAGGATGGTACGCGTCCTCCTTAAGCATACTGAGCCGGGACATCAAAGCATTGGGCTGGCCCGTGCAAAAGCCCACAAGAATAAAAAAATTGTCGCATTATTTGCAAAGTACCCCGATGTCTCCAAGCTATCAAAATCCGGTAGCGATGATGACGATAAAGTGATATATACCCAGCTAGGCAAATTTAATATTTTATCAGAATCCTGATAAAATAACCTGTAACTAAACCACCCCGGCACTCTCCGGGGTGGTTTTTATGATTTTACATTCCTCCTTTTTTTTAGTATTACGTAGGGCATTGTCTTATTTGGCATGAGAAAAAAGGACCCCAATGAAGCGCCCCCTTATTTCCCTTACTGCTCTTCTATTCTATGGTTCAGTTGCTGCCCTATCGGGCCCCGAACATGATTTTGAGTATTATCGTCAGCGTGGCAATCAATTATGCCAGGAAGATCGCCTCGAAGAAGCAATCGAACCATATAAAGTTGCAGTACAACTTCAACCAAAAAACATTCACGCGATGATGGATCTCGCCAATGCGTACCATATGCTCAACCACAATATAGAGGCGCTTGAAACATACAAAACCATTCTCGAAATTAATCCGCGGGCCATCACTGCCCTGTACAACTTTGGATTCACCCTCAAACGCATGGGGTGTATAGAACAGACGCTTGCCGTATATGAACAAGTGCTTGCCCTCAAGCCAGATTACCCGTCCGCCCGCTTTAGCCGATCCACCCTTTACCTAACCATGGGTGATTTAGAACGAGGCTTTGAAGAATATGAGTGGCGCTGGAAAGTATATAATGAAACCACACAACGATTTAATTGCCCGATGTGGGAGGGCCAAGATCTCACTGATCACACGTTACTTGTACATGCAGAACAGGGCCTTGGTGATACGTTTCAGTTTGTACGCTATCTCAAGCTATTAAAAGAACGATTCCCCACACTCACCATTGTACTCGAATCACAAAACCAACTAATTACCCTTTTAACGCAACAACCATATATCGATCGCGTTATTGCACGCAATGAGCAGCCCCCGTTTGCCCATTATCAGATACCATTGATGAGTATTCCCCGCGTAGTAAAAACAACACTCGAAACCATTCCGGCACAAACTCCCTACCTACAGATTGATGGACCATTAACGCAGGAGTGGAAGAAAAAACTGGCAGACGATCACCATCTCAAAGTGGGCATCTGCTGGCATGGCAATGCGCAGTATAGAACTGCCTCACTCCGCCGTGCCGTTATTGCAAAATCAGTTACCCTTGCGCTGCTTGAACCACTTTCTACCATTGAGGGCGTCACCCTCTACTCACTTCAACGAGTAACCGGTGAAGATCAAATCAATGAATGTTCATTCAAAGCTAAGATGGTTGTATTCGATATATCATTTGATCAACAGCATGGCCGCTTTATGGATACCGCTGCGGTTATGAAAAATCTTGATTTAGTCATTACCGTTGATACCGGTACGGCACATCTTGCCGGAGCACTCAATGTACCAACCTGGATTATGTTACCATTCCCTGCCGATTGGCGTTGGCTGCGCAATAGAACCGATTCTCCCTGGTATCCAACAGTACGCCTATTCCAACAAACAAAAACCGGCGAATGGGAACCGGTTATCAAACAGATAGCAGAAAAACTTAAAACATTGGTGGCACAACGCACACAAGGAGCATCCGTTCACCCAAGTGAGCCCACCAAACAGCAACTACAATTTTTTAAACAGGTAGTAAATAGCGCACTATAAAAGGAGTTTGGCATGAAAACGCTTTCATGGATTATGGCATCTTTACTATTAAGCAACGCCCTATACGCAGAAGATACAAAACCGGTTGATGAACATGGCCAGATTGATTTCAATGCCATGATAGAACAAGCAGATACACTCATCACACAAGAACTCAGCCTTGAACAGCTTTTTCATATAGGAAATACCGCTCTCAATGAAGGCAAGATTGATGATGCCATTGATTATTTCACCCGAGGTACCAAGAAAGAACAATCATCCCCTCAACTCTGGTTTAATCTTGGCGTCGCCTACGAACGAAAAGGAGATATCGATAACGCCATTGAAGCGTATAAAGATGCAATCCTCCTCAGGCTTGATTACATAAAGGCACATCAGCAACTTGCTCCGTTATTGCAACGAAAAGGGAACATTGAGGAAGCAACGGTTCATTTCCAACACGCGGCCAATTTGGATCACAATCTCGTTGATGCGAGTTTAACCGCCGCCCGCCTCCTGTGTCAGCAAGAACGCTTTCCCGAATCATTACCTTATTTTGATCGCACATTAAAAGCACGTCCGGATGACGTGGTGCTTACGTTTGAATACGCAAACACGCTAACAACGTGCAATCACAATGAGCAGGCCCTTACATTATACCTTGAGCTACTAAAGACAAGGCCAAACGACGCAATGATACTCTACAATACTGCTTTCACGCTCAAAAAACTGGGGCGCATCACTGAGGCAATGCCCTACTATCAAGCAGCCCTTGCTCGCAATCCAAACCATACTGAAGCACATTTTAGCCTCGGCCTTGCGTACCTGGCCATCGGTGATTTCAAACGAGGATGGCCAGAGTATGAATATCGCTGGAAGCGGAATACACAACTTTCTCCTCGCAATTTTTCAAAACCACAATGGGATGGATCACCACTGGTAGGAAAAACATTACTCATTCATGCAGAACAAGGCCTTGGGGACACGTTCCAATTTATTCGCTATGTACGCGAGGTAAAGGAACAATACAACACCACCATCATATTTGCTGCACAACGACCACTGCACACCATCATCTCTCGCTGTTGCCCCTACATCGATCGCGTAGTCACCCTTTCGGATATCCCTACCTCGTTTGATGTTCATATCCCACTCATGAGTTTGCCTCTTCTATTCAAAACGGAAGAAAAAACGATTCCCACACGTATTCCCTACATTTTCCCCGATGACGGACTCGTAGAACATTGGAAACAGGTATTAGCTCACGACAATAATCTTAAAGTGGGGATCTGCTTCCAAGGAAACAGTAAATATAGTACCGCCGTTTTACGAGCAGCAGTTGCTTCCAAATCATTATCGGTACATAAATTGGCACCACTATCAGAACTGGAAGGAATAAGCATCTATTGTCTCCAAAAAGAGACCGGAACCGATCAGCTTAAGCGCATCTCTCCTCGTTTTAATCTTCATCGTTTTGATGATACGTTTGATACCACTAATGGCAGATTTATGGATACCGCTGCCGTCATCAAAAATCTTGATCTGGTGATTACGGTGGATACATCTATTGCGCACCTTGCAGGAGCCATTGGCACGCCAACCTGGATCATCTTACCAGAACCTGCTGACTGGCGATGGATGCTCAAACGTTCCGATACTCCTTGGTATCCAAAAAATGTGCGCCTCTTTCGACAACCAAAAACCGGTGATTGGAACTCCGTCATCCAAACGGTAAAAGAAGAACTACAAATCTTTCTGAACAATAAAGATAGTGAAATTCACCGTGAACCGGTTACCACAACAAACACACCGGCACCCACCCAGCATAGTGATCCCTTCAAAGCTTTGCTCAAGCTTCGAGCAGAAGCCATAAAAGATATCGATCCTAATGACACCGAAGCATTTCTACACGAATTGAAAAAAGCACATCAACTATATAAAGTGCACAAACTCATGCAAGAGATGATTCAGGATATCGCATGAAAATAGGAGCATTTGTCCTACTTACCCTTCTGGTCACATCAGTTGGTGCCCAAACCTCTTTTGAACAAAAACAACTTGAAGAGGAGTTTGAACCCCTTCTTGCCAAAAATCCTACTGATGCAAAAGCGTATTTCGACTATGGACGCGCTCTGGCTAATCTTGATGAGGAAAAAAACTACGAAAAATCTATTGCACTCATGAGTCGTTCGGTGCGGATTGAAGAAGATTTCAATAGGCTGTTCTCACTAGGAACCCTCTGTTGCCGTGTGGGCAAATTTAAAGAGTCTCTTGCCGCATATCAACAAATCCTTGAAAAACGGCCGTCACTGATTCCAGTCCTTTATAATAGCGGCTACACACTCAAACTAGCCGGCGAGCTCGATCTTGCAATTGAACTGTATAAACAAATAATCGCAATTCAACCAACCTATGAACCGGCACATTTAAGCCTCGCATTCTCATACATCCAACAGGGCGATTTTGAACGTGGCTGGAAAGAACATGAATGGAATTTAAAAAAACAGGGGAAGTATGCCGAATCGTTACGAGAGCTGCTACGCAATAATACCCTACCAGGCAAAACCATATTACTCGTACCAGAGGGGGGCATAGGAGACACTATACATTTCCTCCGCTATGCCCAACGACTCCATGATCAAGGAGCCTACGTCGCGGTAGCGGTTCAACCATCACTGGTACACCTTCTTGCACGCTGCCACTATATCGATCTTCTCATTCCATTGCGCAGCCCCACCCCACGTCACGACGCATCCGCCACGTTAATGAGTTTGCCCGCTATTTTTTCCGATACTGAAAAAACAATACCGCGCACCATTCCCTACATTTTTCCCGATCCTGCCCGCGTGCAACATTGGCATGAACAGCTTGCACAGGACACCAATTTCAAAATTGGCATCTGCTGGCAACCGGACGTCCATAATGATGTATCTCGTTTGCCCATCGCTCGACGCGGCATTCCCCTTTCTCTGTTTTACAAGCTGGGATCCACTCCAGGAGTTAGCCTCTATAGCCTACAAAAAAAAGAAGGTTTGGATCAGTTACGCACTGTTCCTTCTTCAGTTAATCTTCATGTTTTTGACGAAGCATTTGATGAGGAACATGGTAGTTTTGTGGACACAGCAGCAGTTATCCAGGAAATGGATCTGATTATTAGTGCCGATACCGCCACCGCCCATATTGCGGGCGCATTAGGGAAAAAAGTTTGGCTACTATTGCCCTATGTCACCGATTGGCGATGGCTACATAATCGAACTGATTCACCGTGGTATCCCACCATGCGCATATTTAAACAACCCCATCCATTCGATTGGCAAACAATAATGGATGAGCTCTACACCGTTTTTGTAAAGGAACTACACAAAAAATAGTTACTAAAAAAAGGAGTAATTTTGAACTATTATCACCCCGCCGCACTCTCCCTACTCATGTTCGGAATGCATAGTTATGGAGAGATAGAACCTGCATTGGTTCGTGTACCGATCTCCACCGGAGAACTGTTTGATAAAATTACCATTTTAGAAATAAAAATTAGACGGGTTGCAGATGCACAAAAACGAGACAACGTCCTCAATGAATGGCATGAACTTACTGATACACTGGAACAACATATCAGCATGAATCATGAACTTACTCAATTAAAAAAAGAACTGTTGTTCATTAACGAACAGTTGTGGGATATCGAAGACAGCATTCGTGCCAAAGAAGCTCAACACCTTTTTGATGAAGAATTTATTGAACTGGCACGCAGCGTATATTACACCAATGAGCAACGCAGCGTATTGAAACGTAAAATTAATATACTCACCGGCTCTACGCTCATCGAAGAAAAAGAGTATACGAAATATTGAATAATTCCCCCTTCCCGCTACACTAGAACGAACAGAATCTTCTTCAACTCTAGGTGAGCAGTATGCAGAACAAATCATCTATTTCGCTCAACGCACAACAAAAAGAAGCCGTTACCCACACGAAGGGTTCGCTGCTCGTGATCGCTGGAGCTGGTTCGGGCAAAACGCGTGTAATCACCGCACGCATCACACATCTCATGCTTGAGCATTATATCCCTGCACCCGCTATCGTTGCCCTCACGTTCACCAATAAAGCTGCCACTGAAATGAAAGAGCGTATCGCTAAATTTATAGGCACCGATCGAAATCTTCCGTTTGTAGGTACGTTTCATTCCTACTGCCTTCGGCTGCTCAAAGAGAATGCCCATCTGCTTGATGTTCCTTTTCTTTCAATTCTGGATGGTGACGATCAGAAGAAGATGATTCACAATATTTTAAAACGAGCCAATTTACATAAGCAGATTGCTGCTCGTCAAGCGGCGTATCACATATCCCAAGTAAAAAATAAAAACATATCTCTTTCAAAACCTTCAGAACAGCTATTTGATAATCCGCTCATGCCAGACATTTTCGAGGCATACGAAAAAGAAAAAACAGCAAGTAAATGCCTCGACTTTGATGATCTTATTTTAAAAACGGTCGGGCTGTTCAAAAAAAATAGAGTCTTTAAAAAGGAGTTTCAAGACACCGTATCCCACCTGCTCGTAGATGAGTATCAAGACACCAACGTGGTGCAGCATGAGCTTTTAAAGCAGATGGCTTTACGCAATAAAAAACTGGCCGTCGATTCCATTTGCGCCGTTGGTGATGAGGATCAATCTATTTACTCCTGGCGCGGGGCACAAGTAACCAATATTCTCAACTTTCAAAAAGATTTTGGAAAAACCACCATCATAAAAATTGAGCAAAATTATCGATCCGTGCAGCCTATTTTGCACGTTGCCAATCATATTATTAAGAAAAACAAGCAGCGCAATCCCAAAAAATTATGGTCGGAACGCAAGGCACAGGATCGGGTGCGCCTATTAACCTGCGTTTCTGAATATCAAGAAGCTGATGCAATCACGCATCTCGTCTCAGTACATCGCACCCATCATAAAGACCATCAAATTGCTGTTTTGTATCGCACGCATACCCAATCACGCGCAATTGAAGAAGCATTTTTGAAACATGCCGTTCCCTATAAAATTGTTGGCGGCATCCAGTTTTATGAGCGAAAAGAGATCAAGGATCTGCTCGCCTATTTGCGCTTGATAGTCAATCCGTTTGATCGAGCAACCCTCTTTCGGATTCTCAACATTCCGGCGCGGGGATTTGGCACAAAATTTGAAGAACAACTCTATGAAAGCCTTACCCAGCAACCATTCATGACCTTTTTTGACGGATGCGAACATCTACATGAAACACTGCCCTCTTCCAAGAAACTGGCCATCAAACAGTTTCTGAAAATATTTGAAGGGATCACCGCACAAACAAAGCCAAGCACCGCGCTTGATCTTATCGTGGGACGCACGGCATACAACGCCTACTTGAAAAAAACATACGAACCGGAAGACGCACAAACGCGCATCCAGAACGTACAAGAGCTTGGCGCTGCCATGAAACATTTTGAAACACAAAAGGTCGACACTATCGCCCTTTTCCTTGATGAAGTTACCCTCATGCAGGAAAAACTGGCCGCCACCGATGATGAAGAACAGAAAGTGCTTTTGATGACACTGCATGCTGCCAAAGGACTCGAATTTGATATTGTGGCACTCATTGGTTTAGAAGAAGGAATTTTGCCCACCTCCCGCGCCCTCTATGATGACGATAATGATAAGGCACTAGAAGAAGAGCGACGCCTTTTTTATGTGGGAATCACACGAGCCAAGGAGCGACTCCTACTCACTAACGCAAAATTTAGATACACGTATGGACAGATGAGCGATCAACTTCCCTCGCAATTTCTTGATGAACTACCAAAGAAGCATATCGCTATGGAGGATTGTAACTACTGGAATGGCGCACGGTTCCGACAATATTTTGCTGATTGGATCGGGCTCAAACACGATAATCCTCTGTCATCATTCTCCCGCACACAACGGCAGTTTGCCACACTCATCAAAGACAAAATTAAACAATCAAAAACTCGCACCTCCGCGAACAGCACCTGGAAGAAAAGTCAACCGGTCAAGCATAAAATATACGGTATGGGATTGATTCAAAAGGTGGAGAAAAAATCGAGCAACACCGTGGTAACCGTTAAATTCAAAAGCGGCACGAAGAAAATTGTTTCACGCTTTTTGACGACTCTTTAGTCTGAAACCTTTTTCGAAAGATTCAACGGAGCAGCAAACGCCTTATTTTTGAAAAGCAGCTTATTCGGATTGCGCATCATCGCTTCAATATCTGCATCCTCATTCAAGATAATACCCTCTCCAATCACCTTTCCATTCGGAAGTTTCACCCCATTGCCTGGCGTGATGAAATACCCTTTTTTCGTGCGCACCACCATATACTCTTTCCCTTGCACACTTGGATTGTCATCCACGTAGGGTCCCTGCCATTTATCGGCATACTTCAAATTCATCGGCCCCAGTTCAGAGCTTTTGAAGGTTCCCACGTTCAAAAAATTAATTGGGTTCTGCTGATAATCAAAACTGATGATCCCACATTGTTTGTTAATATCATCAAAGATCGTCACCAGCTTTTGCACGTCATCAGAAATTACCTCGGTCGTGAGCGACTTAGATCGATACATAAAACTAAATATAACGGTGAAAATTATCACCGCAATTCCCACTCCAATACCCAATCCGAGGAATAACTTTTTGTTACGCATTGTTTCTCCCATGTTTTTTACTTTTTTCGTATACAGATCATAGCGTTCCTGTGGAGATAGATGCAATGTTTCATTCATGACAAGAAACAAAAGGGCTCTTGTACGTATCCCCGTTGAACCAAACCCGTTTTATTACGCACCTCCCCTCACACATTTCTCATAGAATTTTCACTGCTCGTGACACTCGTGCTATCTTGCACAGTATGTAACAATTATGGGATATGGGCTTGTCGAAAAATCATCGACAGGCTCCATGCGGGGACAAAAACATGAATAAACTCAGGATTCGCGCCACACCATTGCTTATCCTTTTCACACTGAATCTTTTCCTTGCGCCGCTCCACCGTATTACTGCACAGGAGAATATAACGAGATTTTTCAGTATCAGCAGTGCCATACAACGACTAAAGGAAAAACTACTCGCACAGTTCAAACCAAAGGATGCGCATTCTCATCAGGTTGCCATAGTACGGCGTGGCCGAGAACTTGCACCCGAAGAGGCGATTTTCGTGGGCGACCGTAAAACAAGAGCGCGCAGGTTTATGCAAGCGGAGCTGAGTAAACGGTATGGAGAAGAATATAACTCTCTTTCTGAACGAGAAGTTCCTACGATAGGCATCTGCTTTTCGGGAGGGGGGTATCGCGCTATGTTTGCAACTATCGGATATCTGCGAGGGCTCAATCAGATCGGTCTGATCGATACCGCAACCTACGTTTCCAGCCTTTCCGGTTCAAGCTGGGCTCTTGCTCCCTGGATACTATCCAATCAACAGTCTATTGATCAATTTGCTGAGCAGTTTATTCCCAAAGTCACTATTGATGATCGCGACGGGGAAATCAAAGAAGCACTCAGAAAAACATTTGCTAGCAACTCAAAACGAGATCTTCTGCGTTTTATGAAAATCATTATCACTAAAAAACTCTATGGCCAATCGGTGGCTCTCGTTGATTATTTCGGCTTTACCATTTCCAATCCCCTTCTGAGCGGCTATCATGGCAAACGATTCTTTCAACACAAACTTTCTGATCTTCAGCGGATTGTTGATCGAGGAGCATTTCCCTTGCCCATATTCGCGTGCAATGAACAACCCGTTGATGGCGCAACTTGGTTTGAGTTCACTCCCTATGAATTTGGCAGCCACAATTATCAAGCCTACATTCCTATCTGGAGTTTTGGCAGAAGATTCAAACGAGGCCGATCGACCGATACCGATCCCGAACAATCACTCAGCTACATCCTTGGCATATCCGGCTCAGGATTTTCCTACAGTTTTGTTTCTGCAGTACCAGAGGTAATCGACAGACTCGTATCATTTTTCCCCTACCTTCTTAAACTAAGGAAGTTCAGGATTATCAAGGAGATCCTTGCATACCTATGGGAGATTAAGCGAGAAACGAGCACCGGACAACTGCTTTCTGAACTTGAGCAGTATAAATTTGGTGCTGCACGCATTGCCAACCCCGCCTACAAATTACCGTTTGCCCCCTACGCAAACGAAAAAACGCTCCAGCTTTCCGATGGAGGCCAAGTACTATTCACGGTAAACGGTTATAAGGTGATCACGCACAACTTTGCTTCAGTTCCCCTTTTACAACCTCAACGAGCCCTCGACATTATCATCATGTGCGATAGCGACCGTAATGGAGTGGCGGGGGAGCATCTGCGGGCATCGGTTCTCTATGCTGAACAACAAAAACATCGATTAAAGCAGTTTCCTATCATCGATTATACAGCTATTAATCAACCAGTAGTACGCGTATTTAAAGATAAAAAAGATCCTACAAAACCAATCATTCTTTCTGCAGCCTGCATACCGGATAGCAGCTACGACTCCTACAATCCTGCGCAATGTAACTACACGGAAACATTAAACTTTGCCTGGTTTCAACATGAAGCGATTCAGTATAGCGGACTCGCTCAACAGATCATCAACAAACGAGAAAGCGAAGAGGTAATCTGGCGAACAATTAAGGAATGGGTAGACACAAAACGGCCACGTAAAATCGTGATCAAACCACCCAAACAACCTGAATCACCAAAAAAAAAGGGGGTTCGAAGATTTGCAAGAAAGGCACGATCTCCCACCACCCTAGCGCGTTGGGGAAATAGACCCACCAGACATTTCCACTATGTATAATCTAATTTCATCACTCTACGCACATCATACATCGTCTGCTCAGCCACATGTAACGTTTTTTTTGTCCCATCAAGCAGTACATTCATCACATAGTTCGGATCTTTTTCCAGCTCTTGACGGCGAGTGCGAATCGGAGAAATAAACGCTTCCATTACATCGATCAATCGTTTTTTTAACAATACATCACCCAACCCCCCACTCTGGTACTGCTCTTTAAGTGCCGCAACCTCTTTCTGATCAGGATCAAACAGATCAAGATACGTAAACACCACATTACCTTCCACACAACCAGGATCCTCAACACGAAGATGGTTTGGGTCGGTATACATGCTCATCACCTTTTTCTTCACCTCATCGGGAGAATCGGAAAGGAAGATAGCGTTACCTTCCGATTTAGACATTTTTGCCGAACCATCTGTACCGGGCAAACGGGACGTTTTAGCAATAAGCGCTTTTGCCTCTGGAAGCACATTTGTTTTATAGATGCGATTAAAGCTACGCACAATTTCATTCGTCTGCTCAATCATCGGAAGCTGATCCTCCCCCACCGGCACCAGCGTTCCTTTCACCACCGTAATATCAGCGGCTTGGCTCACCGGGTACATCAAGAAACCCGCAGGCAGACTTTTCTCAAACCCCCGCTGCTTAATTTCCGTTTTGACCGTAGGATTTCGCTCTAATCGGCTCACCGTAACAAGATTCAGATAAAACATCGTCAGCTCGGCAATCTGGGGAATCATGGACTGAATAAAGATGGTAGTTTTCTCTGGATCAAGCCCCACCGCTAAATAATCCAAACCAACCTGCAACACATTTTTACGCACCTTATCCGGATGTTCAAAATTATCCGTTAAGGCCTGCACATCGGCAATCATCACGTATTGTTTATATTTATTTTGCAATGCAAGCCGATTGGCAAGAGAGCCCACATAATGTCCAATATGCAGCGGCCCTGTGGGCCGATCACCAGTTAATACCACTGTTTCCTGTGCCATGTTTACCTTTTTGCTATCAAAATATAGGAGCCAATTCTCATACTGTAACGCAAATTAAAGAAATAAGAAATGCCCAATGCCATTGCAGATAGGCCATTCTTACTGTACCCTCATACTATATCTCTTAGCATGAAAGGAGCCCTATGAGCTTGTATGCATATCTTATGAACCAAATTATCTTTCTTACATGGCGTGACGCCATTGAAATACTGTTCTTTTCCACCGCTTTTTATTATTTGATCATGTGGTTAAAAAGAGATCGAGAAAAACGATTGCTTCCCTATTTTTATGGATACTGCGCGCTCACCTTTACCGCACACGCACTCCATCTTTCCACTATCACGTACTGCCTCTTTCTCTTTTCTCCCGCTATCATCATGCTATTTATGTTCATGCACCAAGATACACTCCAACGCAATATGATCGCGCTCAAAAATATCACCTCCACCGCAACTATTCCCCAAGATTGGCTTTCATGCATTATGCGCAATTCGTTAAAAGCATTACATGATAATAAAAGTCTTCTCATACTTATTGAACACAGCGATGCACTTTCTGGCTTTCTCAAAACACAATACCGCATCAACAGTCTCGTTACTGATGACACACTCAACTTGTTCACCGAAAATGGCCTGTGTGACGCTCAACAAATGTTGTGGATAAAAACTGATGGCACCGTACAAGGTATTCGAGCTTCCTGGAAAGCAAGTTGGCATCCAAATTCCTACACTGATACCAACGAATGGGTTGATGATGCCATTGCCTATACCACTAAAACTGATTCGCTCATTATGAAAAGTAACGCAAAAACCCAATCATACACTCTTGCCTTCAATGGCACCGTTACACATGATCTTACCGTAGAACAAGTAGGACAGATCATCAGAAAACAAATTAACCAACCGACCCCGACCATGGAAAAAGGATTACCTCATGAACAATCCCCCTCCTCAAAAAAATCGACACAGCAATCTCCTTAAAGGCATTGCACTCGTTATCGGATACACCTTTTGGTATATTTTTGGTGGTTCCCATGCCAGCGTGGTAACCCTTTCAGTACCACTCTGCTTTTACAATATGCCAGCCAGTACCCACATCGTTGATGCTCCTGAATCGATCTCAATCACGCTTACCGGTAAACGTGCTGATATCCGCGCATTACATCAGGAACATCTTGCGGTTCATCTCGATGCGTCTTGTTTACGCAACGGAAAGCAACCGATAACGATCACCGAAAGAGAGCTCATGCTCCCAACAACAACCGGTATCAAGCTCGTCCAACATTCTCCCTCAAATCCCACCGTAGAACTATCAACACACGAGACAAGTTAGGAAATAAAAATGGGGAATAACCTTTTCGGCACCGATGGCATTCGCACCACCGTGGGTTCGGGCCCACTTACCCACACCAACATACCCCGCCTTGGGTATGCCATTGCCTGCTGGGCCACAAAAAAATATGGTTCCCCTCTACGCATTATTCTTGCCCATGATAGCCGAATTTCGGGAGAGTGGATGAGCTCCACACTCATGAGTGGCCTTCTTCTTGCACCCATCACCGTGGAGTATGCTCGCGTGTTGCCTACCCCTGCTGTGTGCAACCTTTTGCAACAACGAGCAGATCTGCATCTAGGCATTGTTATTTCAGCTTCTCATAACGCCTACCAAGACAACGGTATAAAAATTATTGATCGAATAACGGGAAAAACAAGCCAAGAGGACGAAGAAACCATATCAACGTGGTATCACGAACAAACATTCCCTTCCTACCGTGAATTTGGCGCACTAAACTTGTATGAAAATGCTCATCAAGAATATATACGGGATGTAAGCAATAGGTTTCCTTCCGATCTCCTTGCTCACAAAAAAGTGATCCTCGATTGCGCCCACGGGGCCACCTCATTCGTGGCACCAGCACTATTTCGCGCAGTAGGAGCAGAAGTGATTGCTATACACAACACACCCAACGGCACCAACATCAACGATCAGTGCGGTGCTCTTCACGTAAACAAATTACAGAACCTCATGCTCAAAGAACATGCCGATATTGGGTTTGCCTTTGATGGCGACGGGGATCGAGTAATGGCCATTACCAAACAAGGAACCGTAAAAAATGGGGATGATATGCTTGCGCTTTTAACTGGCCATCCCGCGTATCAGCAAGAGAAAACAATAGTCGGCACTATTATGAGCAATCATGGCCTCGATCTCTTTTTGCGCACTCAGGAGAAACAGCTCGTGCGCACACCGGTAGGAGATAAATATATTGCTGACTACCTGCAACAGCACAATGGCCTTCTTGGCGGAGAACAGTCGGGCCACATTATTTTGAACGATTATTTGCCCACCGCCGATAGTATCGTAACCGCATTTCGCATCATCGAAATAATCAGCCAAACGGACAATTGGAATCTTAATACGTTCACTCATTACCCCCAAATACTCGTGAATGTACCCGTTGGCCAAAAAAGGGATCTTCAAGATCCTTCAATTGCCGCCATTATTGCTGATTATGAGGCACAACTGAATACAGGACGGCTTGTGGTACGGTATTCTGGAACAGAAAATCTACTTCGTGTTATGGTTGAGGACACGGAACAACAAACCGCTCAACGCATTAGCAGCTCACTCGCCAGCACGTTGCAAAAAGAGTTACCGTAGGGGAAATCATATGGCACAAAAACAAGAACCGTCAGAACGAATCATTAAATTTTTAAAAGTCGCCTTTATCAATGGCATAATTACCATCTTGCCGTTTACATTCACCATAGGCGTTTTCATGCTCTCATTTAAGCTGGTGATTAACTGGCTTAAACCAATCCAAGATTTTATCGGCGATCCAATCGGCTTTTTGGCAGCCATCCACTATAAAGCAATTGCCAACCAGCTCTTTCTTTTAATCCTTGGCATTTTGGCCATCGGCATCGTCATTAGAGCGTTATTCCTCAAACGGTTTATGCTCCAGTTTGAAGAGATTCTTTTTAAGGTGCCCCTCGTACGCCCCATTTACTCAGGAATCAAACAACTGATTCATGCATTCAGTATTCAAGATAAGATCTCATTCAAGAAAGTGGTCCTCGTAGAGTTCCCCCGCGCCGGCATTTACAGCCTCGGTTTCTTAACCAGCGAACTTCCTGCCAGCATCGCCCCTAACGAAGGAAAATTCTATAACGTCTTTATCCCTACCACGCCAAATCCCACCAGCGGCTACTTTATCATCCTGCCCGAAAAGGATTTCAAGGAGGTGGATCTGACCCGCCAGGAAGCGATGGCAATGATCATTTCAGGAGGGATCATCCAGCCTGAGCGACTCCTAAAATAGATTAAAAATTCCCCTGCAGCACATTCGTAAAAAATAGCTCAAGTGCCACGTCGCTGCCACCGTTCTTTATATGGAAATCCATCTCATAGAGCTGATGATGTGCTTGCTGTAATGCAGCCAATGAGTGGGAGCGCCAATCACGATTCTTAAATGAAAACGGCAACCGATAGGCTACCCTATTGGCCTCCACTCCTTTGCCCACTTTTTGCAAACGAACATACGCATACGCTTGCCACAGTTGCTCTGCCCAGAATGCAATCCAGAACGGTGCGCCGTACGTGCGGCCCACTTGCTTCCATTGGCGAAAAAAGCTGCGTGACTGTTTTGAGAACAATGCCTGACTCAATGAAAAGAGAGAGCTCTCAGGCACCAGTAATTTATGTAACCATTCCTCTACAAACCGTGAACTATTTTTCCCCACCAGGCTCCCGTACTGCATAAGGAGTACGGCCTTTTCTAATGGAATCTCTTTATGAAATCGATAGATCTGATCAGCGAACGGTTCCAACTGATTACCCATCAAGGTAGACAGTGTCAAAAACAGTTCATAATTAACGGTTGCAGGAAGCTTCACCACAACGCGTGATTTTGTTGTTTTGATCAGTTTGCTGGTAAAAAAGAATAATTTATTCGGCCCTTTATATGCCATAAGATACGCATGCCATGCATCCCCCACCTTTTTAGATACCATCGTATCTGAAGCAAGCCAATACCACGATGCAGTGCCCAAAAAAGTGGTCTGCAATGATGCCATGGTAGACACATGATTTTCTGAACTCATACTACTCGTTAACATCTCCTGACTGCCAGTACGCGCGCAATGTGCAATCAGTTGACGACAAAAAAGAAGCGGATATGTATCTGCTTGAAAACAAACAACTGAGGCTTCGCTAATTGTTTTTTGGATTGCATCATCACGAAGAAATTGCGTTAGATTCATTATCTCTCAGCAATTGATTGTTGACGTTTTTTTAAACTAAATAAAGGTAATTTTTGCTCACGCTTTGGCGTGATTTGTTCAAGAGAGAACGGATGCTTTTTAAAAAACTGTATGATCGTTGCAAGCCCACCAAGCGCAAGCTCACGAACTTCATCAATGTATTCCCACTCGATCGGCTCCTTTTCAGCACCACCCTGCATCTCAATCAATTTACCAGCATGGGTCATGATCACGTTAATATCAGCCACGCCCTCGCTATCCTCACGATAATCAGGATCAAGCACCAACTGACCATCTGCAAGCACACCAACAGCAACTGCCGCTATACCATCCTTCAAAAATGGCTTTTCGATCGTGCCATCGGCAATCCAGCGCTGCTGTGCCATCAAAAGCGCAGCACTCGCTGCAGTAATTGACGCAGTGCGCGTGCTTCCATCAGCCTGCAGCACATCACAATCCACCACGATAGTTCGTTCACCGAGAACGGTATCGTCTATCACGGTACGTAATGATCTGCTAATTAAACGAGAAATCTCCACCGAACGGCCCGAACGGCGCATCACTGATGCTTCACGGATTGTTCGAGTCTTCGTTGAGGCAGGCATCAATGCATACTCACCCATCAGCCAACTCACTCCCTTGCCACGTAGAAATGGGGGAACAGATGGTTGCAAGGTAACGGCACAGAGAATCTTCGTCTTGCCCTGTTCAAATAAAACCGAACCGGCTGCATATTCAAAAATGTTATAGGTAACGGTCGTCGGGCGAAGTTCATTCGCCCGACGTGTATCATGCCGTTTCATATCTTAAATCAGCTCTGCTTAGTTCGTCATAATACGAAGACTAATTCTTCCAGTGACATCGTCATAATCAAGAACTTCGACCTTAACCACATCATCTAGCTTATAGGTGCGAGCAAAATCGCGTTGCTTATCTCGTGGGATATTGGAAATATGTACCAATCCTTGTACCCCAGGAACCAGCTCAACAAAGATACCAAAGTCCGCCGTTCTTTTAACCTTACCGTCAAAGATATCACCTGATGCCATTTGGCCTGCCAAGGTTTTTACCCATTTAACGGCAACATCAGTTTTCGCGTCAGGACCACCAAATATTTTAACGATACCATCTGGCTCGATATCAATATTTGTATTGGTTTCTGCAATAATTTCACGAATTGTTTTACCACCAGAGCCAATCACCGCACCAATTTTATCGGTATTGATTTTAAGCGTGGTTACTTTCGGTACCAAATCAGATAGGTTTGGATTTGGCTCAGACATCACTTCGCGCATCTTTTCCAAGATGGAAAGACGTCCACCATGTGCCTGCTCCAATGCTTTTTCAAACACTTCACGTGCTAAGCCAGCCTTAGATTTGATATCCATTTGGATCGCCGTAATACCATCCTGCGTACCCGCAACTTTGAAATCCATTAAACCGAATGCGTCTTCAAAGCCCGTAATATCTGAAAGTACCTTAATCGTTCCATCTGCATTCTTAAGCAGACCCATAGCAATACCACTTACCATTTTGGTAATCGGCACACCACCCTGCATCAATGCCATCGTGGAACCACAAACCGTTGCCATCGACGAAGAACCGTTCGATTCTAAAATGTCGGCAACAATACGAATCGTGTACGGGAACTCTTCTTTACCCGGACGCACATATTTGAATGCAGATGCTGCTAAGCTTCCATGCCCAATTTCACGTCGGCCAGGGCCACGTAAAAATCGTGCTTCACCCACAGAGAACGGTGGAAAATTATAATGGAGCATAAATGAACCATCAAAATCATTTTCACCATCACCCATCAATGTTTCTGCACGTTGCTCATCATCACCGCTACCAAGCGTTACCGTGACCAGCGCTTGCGTTCTGCCTCGTTTAAACATTGCAGAACCATGCGTAAAGGGTAACAACCCAACCTGGATCGAAATCGGACGAACTTCATCAAAAGCGCGATTATCTATCCGCTTATTTTCAGCAAAGATAAACTCCGTTACTTTTGTATTAAGCACGGAATCAAAAAGGTAATTTGCCACTGATTTTGGTGTATCTTCTTCTTCCAAAAGCTCTTTATTCTCTTCAAGAAAAACTTCACGTAATGCCTTGAGCCGTATATCTCGCTCAATTTTATCAGACAAGTTGATCGTCTTAACTCGTTCTGCAGTAATATACAGTTGCGCACGATTACGCCATGCATCAAAATCATAGAGCGCTTCGAATTTTTCTTTCGGCACACCCGCTTCGCTCTGGATCGTCTGCTGCCAAGAAACTACCTGCTTAATCGCATCATGTCCCTGAAACAGTACATCCACAAACTCTTTTTCATCCACCTCATTGCCAAGTCCTTCAACCATTACAATACCGTCAGCGGTACCAGCAATCGTGATGTTAGCATCAGCTTTTACACTTTCCGGATAGGTTGGATTAATCTTCCATGTACCATCGAGCCGTGCTACTTCAACAGCTCCTATAGGACCCAAGAATGGAATCTTGGAGATAGAAAGCGCCATCGAAGCTGCAATCAATGCAATCGTATAAGGTGCATGTTCTTTATCAACTGAGTAAACCGTCATAATAACCTGCACTTGATCAAAATAATCAGCAGGAAATAGTGGACGTAATGCACGATCAATTAATCGAGCAGTGAGCACTTCACGCTCAGAGGGTCTCCCCTCCCGTTTGTAATAGCCCCCAGGAATTTTACCTGCAGCAGCAAACTGCTCACGATACTCCACCGTGAGAGGAAAGAAACCAGGAAAATCTTTTGATGGTGCGGAAACAGCAGTAGCTAATACCACCGTACCTCCATACTTAAACCATACAGAACCATCCGCCTGTTGTGCGAATGTTCCCAATTCAACTTCGTAATTAAAGTCTTTTAAACTAAATGTTTTTGTCATTATAACCTATTAGTAGTATTCGTGTCATATGACACGGTATTATATATATTATTTTCTGAGGCCTAACTTGCCAATCAACTGTTTATATTTAGGCTCATCGGTACGTTCAAGATACTTCAACAATTTCTTGCGCTCACATACCTTCCTAATCAGACCACGTCGTGATCCGAAATCTTTATGATGTTCCTTACAATGCTCAGTTAGTTGTTTAATATCTTTCGACAACAACGCAACTTGTACTTCGCTAGAGCCCGTATCTTGTGGGGTCCTGCCAAATTCCTGCATTATCTTTTCTTTCTCTATTCTTTCTAATGCCACAATCGTAACCTCTTGCTATGGTCTTGTTATATATTATCAATCGTTAAGCTGGTAGGCACGAGCGGTATCGAACCGCTGACCTCTGCTACGTCAAAGCAGCGCTCTACCACTGAGCTACGCGCCTATGTTTGGCCCTGATAACTCTTCTTCCTGCGCCTGTTTTTCCAAGTCGGAAATGTCGTCACCAAGATATTTTTTTCTAAACACTTTTGTGCCCGTTCCCGCTGGAATCAACTTTCCAACAATCACATTTTCTTTCAGACCATATAGATGATCAATCTGGCCTGCAAGTGCCGCCTCGGCTAAAATACGCGTTGTTTCTTGGAATGATGCTGCAGAGATAAAGCTTTCGGTACCCAATGAAGATTGCGTAATACCCAGAAGTACCGGTTTAGCGATCGCAACCTTTTTACCTTCTGCCTGTAAAATTGCATTCACCGCCGCGAAATGAATACGATCAACTTTATCTCCAATAAGGAAATCACTATCACCAGAATCCACCACGCGCACTTTTCTCATCATCTGTTTCACAATAATCTCTATGTGACGATCATGAATGTCAACACCAGTCAGGCGGTAAATTTGCTGAATCTGATTCACCAAGTATCGTTGCACCACATCTGGTCCCAAAATACGAAGCATATCATGAAGCACCGGAGAACCAATCGAGAGTTGATCACCAGCACGTACCTGTTCAGCATTAACCACATTGAGCTGCTTACCACGTGGTACAAAATAGTCGTACGATTCTGCTCCAGATACAACGGTAATTTTACGCAACCCACGGTGCAAACCACCGATAACCACTTCCCCATCAATATCGGAGATGATTGCAGGATCTTTCGGCATACGTGCCTCAAACAGTTCTGCAATTCGTGGCAAACCACCCGCAATATCTTTTGTTTTGGATGCTTCACGTGGCATCTTCACGAGTATATCACCAGCCACAATACGCTGGTTATTGCTTACGTTCAAAATAGCGCCCGTTGGAAGGAAATATTGTGCAATTTCATTCCCCTCATCATCCAAAATGAGCAATGCTGGCTGATATTTCTCACTACGTGCTTCCGTAATCATAAAGTTCGACATACCGGTTGTATCATCAAAACTCTCTTGAATCGTCAAATTTTCAATCAGATCAACAAACGTGGCCGTACCAGCCTTTTCGGTAATCAACACCTTGCCATGCGGATCCCATTCAGCCATACGGATGCCCTTTTTCACTTCCTGTTTATTTTTGACCAAGAGAACAGAACCATACTCAAGATCATGTTTTTGTAACTCACGCCCATCTACTGAGTTAACCAACAACGTACCACGACGGCTCAAAACAACTTCATTGCCATCTTTATTTGTTACGGTGTTACAGTTTATCAGCGCAATAATACCATCCTGCTTTGCATTAACGTAGGGCTGATCAGCATCAACACTAGCAATACCACCCATATGGAACGTTCTCATAGTAAGCTGTGTACCCGGCTCACCAATCGATTGGGCACCAATAATACCCACCGTAGTACCGAGATCAACCAATGCATCTTTCGACAAATCGTAGCCATAGCACTTAGCACACACGCCACGCTTTGCCTGGCAGGTGAGTACAGAGCGCACTAAAATTGTTGTAACCGCTGCATTATCAATGGTAATAACATCGGAACGACTAATCGAATCCCCTTGCTTAAATAAGAGTTTGCCCGTTACCGCATCTTTAAGGTCGGCAGCTAAAATACGACCAAAGACACGTTGCGCAACCGGATGAACCACCTCACCAGCTTGTTTCAAATCTATTATTTCGAGATAACCAAGCGTTTTGCAATCTTCCATGGTCACCACCACGTCTTGCGCTACATCAACCAAACGACGGGTAAGGTAGCCAGAGTTTGCCGTCTTAAGCGCCGTATCTGCCTGCCCTTTACGCGCACCATGAGTAGAAATAAAGTATTCCGATACACGCAACCCTTCTTTAAAGTTACTTTTCACCGGTGTTTCAATAATTTCACCCGTAGGTTTTGCCATCATACCACGCATACCAGCAAGCTGTTTGATCTGATCTTTCGATCCACGAGCACCCGATTCTAACATCATAAAAATAGGGTTGAAAGGCTTAAAGTCTCTGTCCTTATTATTAAAAGCAGCTTTATCTTCATCTTCAAGGTATCGATACATTTCCGATGCTACCGCAGCCGTCGCATGTCCCCAGATACTAATAATCTTATTGTATCGTTCACCATCGGTAATCGCACCATCCATATACATCTTTTCCGATTTAATCACCTCTTTTTCTGCTTTCTGAATAATTGCATCCTTTTTATCAGGAATTATGAGATTAGAAAGAGAGAAAGAAATACCACTCATCGTGGCATAGTAAAAGCCGAGCTTCTTGATCCTATCCAAGCAGTCAACGGTAGCCGGTGCACCAAATTTATAGTAAATCTGTTCAATAAAGTTTCGCACATCCGATTTCTTCAACACCTTGTTGACCCACGCAAAATCGGCACCCTTCGGCAACCGTTCATACACCAACACACGCCCCACCGTGGTATCAACTAATTCTCCACTATCAAGACGAAACTTGATTAATGTGTGAAGTGCCACCTTTTTTACATGGAAGGCAAGAGACACTTCTTGCGCACTCGAAAATACAATTCCCTCACCTTTTTGGCCAAAGCGAAGTTTTGTCATGTAATGAAGTCCAAGAATCATGTCCTGCTGCGGAACCGTCACCGGACGACCATTCGCTGGAGATAGGATGTTTTTCGTAGAAAGAATAAGTCGTTTACATTCTTCCTGCGCACGTTCATTCAATGGTAAATGTACTGACATCGTATCACCATCGAAATCAGCGTTGAATGCGCTACACACAAGAGGATGAATTTTAATAGCCTTGCCATCCACCAAAATTGGGAAAAACGCCTGAATACCCAAACGATGCAACGTTGGTGCACGGTTTAAGAGTACGGGACGACCTTTTACCACCGATTCAAGCACATCCCATATTTCAGGAGCATGTTCTTCCACCATCCGACGAGCCACTCGCATATTCGGTGCCAATTCCCATTTCATCAATCCTGCATATACATAGGGACGAAACAGCTCAAGTGCCATCAGCTTTGGAATACCGCACTGATCCATGCGAAGATCAGGATCAACTACAATTACCGAACGACCAGAGTAATCCACTCGACGCCCAAGTAAGTTTTGTCGGAATCGCCCTTGCTTCCCTCGCAACATTTCACTCAATGATTTGAGAGGGCGACGATTCGATCCACGTACCGGTTGGCCACGACGACCATTATCGATCAACCCGTCAACCGATTCCTGTAACATACGTTTTTCATTTTTAATAATTACTTCAGGAGCTTCAATATCCATAAGGCGTTGCAATCGAATATTTCGATTCAACACCCGTCGGTATAATTCGTTCAAATCAGAACTTGCAAAACGCCCACCTTCTAACGGAACCAACGGACGAAGATCCGGTGGTAACACTGGCAACGTAGTAAGCACCATCCATTCAGGTTTTAGGTTCGCATGCAACAATCCTGAAAGCGCTTTAATACGACGCATAATTTTATGACGTGCTGCAACCGATGCCGTTTTTGAATACGCTTGACGCAGTTTCGCTATTTCAAAGTTAAGATCAATAGCTCTCAATACTTGGCGAACTGCCTCAGCACCCGTTTCGGATAAAAACTCCGCATCTTCCGGGTGAGCATCCACGTAACTATTGTATTCATTGGTCGTTAATAATGTTTTAACAGGATACGGCGATTTCCCTTGCTTAACCACCATATAAGAATCAAAATAGATCACCCGCTCTAAATCTTTTACTACCATGTTCAGAATCAAACTAAGGTAGCTTGGAATTCCTTTTAAAAACCAGATATGGCAAACCGGTGCCACCAACGCAATGTGCCCCATACGTTCACGGCGCACACGTGATTGAATCACTTCAACGCCACATTTTTCACAGGTTACCCCGCGATGTTTCATCCGTTTATATTTTCCACAGTTACATTCCCAGTCCTTTACCGGACCGAAAATACGCGCACAAAACAGACCATCTCTCTCTGGCTTTAACGTACGATAGTTAATCGTTTCAATTTTCTTCACTTCACCATACGAGAGCAAATTAATTTTCTCTGGTGAAGCAAGACTCAACTTAATCGCATTAAATCGAGTGACGTTCACGTACTCTTTAAACCGTTCTAATATACGATCACTCATCGACGTTCTCCTTCCCCACTTTCATGAGATCAACTTGTAGCCCTAAACTTTGCAACTCTTTTATGAGCACATTGAAGGATTCTGGAACCCCTGGTTCAGGTATCTCTTCACCACGGATAATAGCCCCATATGCACGGTGCCTACCACTGACATCATCAGATTTATACGTCAACATTTCTTGCAAGGTATAGGCAGCACCATACGCTTCAAGTGCCCACACTTCCATCTCACCAAGACGTTGCCCTCCTTGCTGCGCCTTACCACCAAGAGGCTGCTGCGTAACCAACGAATATGGTCCCACAGAACGAGCATGCAATTTATTGTCAACCAGATGATTCAGTTTCATCATATAAATGGTACCAACCGTCACTGGCTGATCAAACGCATCACCGGTGCGGCCATCACGTACAGTAAAAGCACCCGTTTCTGGCAAATCCAATTTTTTCATCAACGGTTTAATATCTGCATCAAGTTGCGCACCATCAAACACCGGTGTTTTAAAAAGCACCCCTTGTTTTGCACATCGTTTTGCAAGTTCCATAACCGCATCTTTACCATAATCAGTTTCATACTGCTTGATCATTGCCGAGCCATAACATTCTTCCAGATATTTTTTCAACTCAGCATACCCTTTGGTTTCAAGCAACGTTTTGAACTGCTCACCCATTTTGGTACCTACCAGGCCAAGCGCTGTTTCTAAAATCTGCCCCACGTTCATACGAGAAGGCACACCCAACGGATTAAGCACAATATCGATAGGAACACCATCATCTAAGTATGGCATATCTTCTCGTGGCACAATCGTAGAAACCACACCCTTATTACCATGACGCCCTGCAATCTTATCACCCACTGATATTGCACGTTTCATGGCAATATACACCTTTACCACCTTGATCACCCCTGATGGTAATGGATCACCTTTCTTCAATTTGTTGATTCGTTCTTCTTTCAATCCTTCCAGAATACGCAACTGGTTTTCGTAGGAATCCTTAAGGTGCCTAATCACCTCCATTGCTCCTTTTTCTTTTGCTTTTAATGCAAAAAGGTCTTGGATCGAACGCCCCTTCAAATCAGACTTTTTAAACGTACTCCCTTGGAATAACCGTTTTGCCAAACCAACGGCCGCTTTCTTGCCATGAAGCTCCTGCGCAATTTTTTCAGCAATCATTTTTTCGAGCAACTCAAGATAATGAACATGATTCCGCTCCAACTTTCCAATCTCTCTCGTTACTTCTTCTTTGTAACGCTTATCTTTTCGCACACCACTTCGTGAAAAGATCTTAACATCCACCACCGTTCCCTCAATACCAGGAGAAACACGCAGTGACGTATCACGAACTTCTCGAGATTTTTCACCGAAAATAGCTCGTAACAGTTTTTCTTCAGGAGAGTATTGGATATCACCTTTCAGGGTTACCTTACCAACTAAGATATCACCAGCCTTAACACGCGTTCCGATGCGAACAATACCATCATCATCCAAGCTTTCAAGAGCTGCCTCACTCACATTGGCTAGATCACGCGAAATCTCTTCCGGTCCCAATTTCGTATCACGCGCCTCAACATCGTACTCTTCAATATGTACTGAGGTTAAAAGATCATCAGATACCAATCGCTTACTCAACACAATCGCATCTTCAAAGTTGTATCCAAGCCATGGCATAAACGCCACCAATAGGTTTGAACCTAACGCAAGTTCACCATGTTCAATTGCTTGACCATTGGTTAGAATATCGCCCTTCTTGACCACATCACCAGGACGCACAATCGGTGAGTGATGCATCCAGGTACTGTAGCTTGAACGAACAAACTTTTTCAGCGTATAGGTATCAATACCTTGCGCTATCCATTCCTCTTCATCCGCGAATAAATTCTGATCACCCTGCACAATAATTTTTTCTGATGATACATAGTTCACCACTCCGGCACGACGAGCGGAAAGAACAGCACCAGAGCCTTTTACAATCTCTTTCTCCATTCCCGTACCCACAATAGGCACCTCTGTTTTGATAAGAGGAACCGCTTGGCGTTGCATGTTGGAACCCATCAACGCACGCACCGCGTCATCATGCTCAAGAAATGGAATTAACGCAGCAGATACCGAAACAAGTTGTTTTGGCGAAAGATCAATATAGTTCACCCGATTAGCATCAACAAATAGCACATTTCCTTCATGCCGAGCCGTTACCATATCGCTTTCTAATTCATTGGATCCAGGTTTCACTGCATCAGCTTGTGCAATATAATTTTCACCCTCTTGAAATGCATCAAGAAACACCACCGCATCCTCAATTTTCCCCTTGGTCACCGGACGGTAAGCGGTTTCAATAAACCCAAGGTCGTTCACCATTGCATAGGTAGCCAATGAGGAAATCAAGCCAACGGTCTGCCCTTCAGGAGTTTCAATGGGACAGATTCTACCATAGTGAGATGTATGCACATCACGAATCTCAAATGTTGCGCGATCTTTAAGCACACCACCGGGGCCCAGCGCAGATAGTCGACGCTTATGAGCAAGCTCAGCAAGTGGATTGGTTTGATCCATAAACTGAGATAACTGCCCAAGACCAAAGAATTCACGCAATACCGCACTCAACGGTTTTACGTTCAGAAAATCTTGCGGCATCAAACCACTATGTGCTTCCTGCATGCGAAATCGCTCACGTACAATACGTTCAATACGCATAAAGCCAACATACATCTGATTGTTGAGCAACTCACCCACCAAGCGAACCCTACGGTTCCCCAAATGATCTATATCATCCAATTCCCCTTCACCGCGTTCACGGAGGTTTACCAGATAACGAATCGTTGCAACAATATCTTCTTTTGTTAATGCAAGCTTATCTTGGGGAATATTCAATCCCAACTTACGATTAATACGAATACGACCAACACGAGTTAAATCATAAAAGCGACCATTAAAGAGCAGGTTGTTCAAGCGCTCTTTGATTTCCTTCAATGAAGCACTGTCTCCTGGCCATACTTTTATATGCAACTCTTTCAACGCTTCTTCCTCAGAATCACATTTACTCTGAGCAAGCGTAAGGCCGATTGTTGGTTGGAACACATAGCCCGATGATTGAATCAACTTAACTGATAGTTTTTTAAAGAGGTGCAATTTTTCAAGAAGTGCCGGCGTAATTGTTTCACCCTGTTCCACCACAATCTCACCCGTATCGGGATCAATAATATCCTGAGCGGCCACACGGTTCAATAATGCATTTCTTTTGAGCAAAAGCTTTTTGATGCCCAACTTTTGTAACTTCTTAAGCATATCCTTAGTAACACGACGCCCTACAAATTCTTTCTCGTGCTTTTCAGGAATCATACCCTTTTCAATACGTACACCCACAATTTTATCATTGACCGTACGGGAGAATTTTCCCCTTTCACCGGAGATCTCATCAAAGGAATAGAAGAGAGAAAGAATTTCATCTCGAGAATATCCCAATGCTTGCAAGAAAGTGGTCACCAAAAATTTCTTTTTCTTATCGATCCTAACATACAGAATATCGTTGCTATCAAACTCAAAATCGATCCACGAACCCCGCATAGGAATAATACGGGCTAAGTAATAAGGGCGATCTCGATAATCTTTTACCTTCTTACTTTGCAAAAATACTACACCGGGAGAACGATGGAGCTGGCTTACAATCACCCGATCAACTCCGTTGATAAGAAATGTCCCTAAATTACCAACTTTAAAACGTCCACCCTCTTCATAGACATCTGCCATAATCGGAAGGTCGGCAAAGAAGATGTTTTGCTCTTTAATGTCACGAACAACTTTCGTACCAGCTTGATCCGTATCCCAGCCAACAAGCTGAATCTTCACCTTAAACGGTAATGCGAAGGTTTGGCCTCGTGAACGGCACTCATCAACCGTCCTATCTAAACGAAGCCCCACACGAGACAAACAGTTCGTGCAGGTAATATATTTTGCCGCTTTCTTTTTACAAGAAAGACAAATATTTCCGCCCTCAAGCCGTGAGCATCCAGTTTTTGAACATCCCGAACAAGCCCACTTATACCTACTCTCAATGCCAGTGATTTTTCCGCACGTGCATGCCCAATTCCCTATCTCATAGCCCACATATTCCAATGAAAGATCGGAATCATGTTCCACCGGAAACACGTCTTGCAATACCTTCTCAAGGCCTGTATTCTCTCGCTCTTCCGGCAAATAATCCAGCTGAACAAAATCATTAAACGACGCTGATTGAATCTCAATCAGATTAGGGACAGGAACAACGCCCTTGATTTTACTAAACGACTTACGAATAGTATTTTTAACCGTACGGAAGTATGACATTAAGTCGCTCCTCGTTATGACATAAACGCATAACCGACCACAAGCCGGTTACGCCATCCTCCAACTATAATAAAGGTACTCACTCGCTCTTTTAGGCAAGCTCCACCTTTGCTCCCACCGCCTCAAGGGCTTTCTTGATTTTATCAGCGTCTTCTTTGGGTGCTGATTCAACAAGAACGGATGGGACTTCTTCAACAGCTTTTTTCGCATCAGACAAGCTCAACCCTTGTACTACCTGACGCAATGCTTTGATAGTTTTGATCTTTTCAGCACCACCCTCTTTCAAGGTAACCTTGTATGCTGATTTTTCTTCCGCTGCTGGCGCTGCTTCTGCTGCAGTTGCACCACCTGCTGCGGCAACAGGCATTGCTGCCGTCACACCGAATTTGTCTTCTAATGCTTTCACAAAATCAGCCAATTCAATCACTGACATATTGCCAATTTCATCAAGCACTTTATCATATGACTTTGTAGTCATAGCTTTCTCCAAAATAGTAAACGTTATTGTATACCTAACACCAATTACTTCTTCTTCTCTGCTATCTTCTTCAACACTACAAGGAGCTGCACAATTTGCATGTTTAGTACAAAAACTAAACGAGTCATCGGCGCCTTCAACGTACCACTCAATATAGCCAACAATTGAGGTTTTGAAGGAAGTGATGCAATGCGAACAATTCCCTGACTATCAAGAACATCTCCATCAAGTTTACCCACCACAAGCGTTAACGCATCATGTTTTTTGGCAAACTCACTCAGTACTTTCGCTACTGCGGGCGGTTCTTCTGACACAAAAACAAAGCCTATCTGATCATGCAAATAGGGCAGTAATGCTTCTGCATTTTCTTGACCCTCTAATGCCAATTTCATAAGGCGGGCTTTTGTGACCTTTAACGATCCTCCCTGCTCACGCAACTTAGAGCGCAGATCTTGCATCTGACTAACGTTCAACCCTCTATACCCCACAATAAATGATGCCGGGCTTTGCGCGAAATTTTCGCGAAATAACTGTACAACTAATTCTTTTTGTTGCCGATTCATTTGCTTCCTTAACCTAGGCTCGTAAAAACTCTTCAGAGTTTACCGGAATGCCAACTCCCATACTGGATGAAAGAGACATTTTCTTAATATATTTACCTTTTGCTGTTGGAGGCTTTACTGATTGAAGCGCTCTGACAAAAGCAAGGAGATTATCCTTCAACTTATCTGCATCAAATGACGCTTTACCAATAGAGAAATGCACAATACCTGCTTTGTCATTTCTGAAAAACGCTTGGCCCTTTTTCAAGTTGCCAACCACTTTAGCAACCTCTGTAGTTACGGTGCCAAGCTTCTTGTTGGGAAGCAAACCACGCGGCCCTAAAATTTTTGCCACCTTACCAACAAGCCCCATCATATCCGGTGTTGCCACTGCATAATTGAAATCCATCCAACCACCAGTAATTTTCTCCAACAAATCCTCAGCTCCAACATAATCAGCACCTGCATTACGTGCTTGATCAGCATAATCACCTTTTGCAAACACCAATACTTTTACCGTCTTCCCTCTACCATGAGGCAACACCACTGAGCCACGAACCACTTGTTCCCCCTTGGAAGGATCAATCCCCAAATTGACGTCAACATCAACAGATTCATCGAATTTGACGAATGCTAGCTCTTTAATCTTTGCGAGTGCCTCGCCAACGGGAAGCCGCTCCCCTCTTGCAATCTGCTCTCGCACGTTATTATATTTTTTTCCATGTTTGGCCATCTATATTACCCCGCTATCAATCGACAACATCAATTCCCATACTGCGCGCACTACCAGCAACAATTTTCATCGCTTGCTCAATAGTAAATGCGTTTAGATCAGGAAACTTAATCTTTGCAATTTCTTCAACATCCTTCCACGTGAGCTTTCCTACTTTCAGCTCATTAGGACGAGGAGAACCTTTCGATACATTTGCTTTTTTACGAATTAACTCTGAAACCGGCGGTGTTTTCACCACAAAATCAAAACTGCGATCCGTATAGATCGTAATTTCAACCGGGACAGTCTGCCCTTTTTTGTCAGCAGTTTTTGCATTAAACTGTTTGCAAAATTCCATGATATTGGCACCATGCTGCCCCAGAGACGAACCTACTGGAGGAGCTGGCGTTGCGCCGCCACCGGGAATTTGAAGCTTGATTTTTGCTTTAACTTCTTTAGCCATGGCCATCCATCCGTTTGGTATCCTATTGCTTTATTTGATGAAATCCCAACTCAACCGGCGTCATACGCCCAAAAATACTCACCATCACGGTAAGCTTCTCATTTTCACTATCGACTTTTTCAACTACCCCCACAAAACCGGCAAATGGCCCGTCTTGTATGTCAACTTCACTACCAAGAGCAACGATGTCTTCTCGTTTTTTCTTAACTTCAACTTCGCCCCTTATCTGGGACAAAATACGTTCGATTTCTCGTTTGGCAAGCGGCGCTGGTTCCATGCCTCCCAAGAAACGTAAAACGCGCGGACTTTTACTTACCGCACGTATCGTTTCAGGAGTCATATCCATCTCAATAATAAGATAACCAGGAAACAGCTGCTGATCCTTTGAATCAGCCTCCTCAAAAAACTGCCGCACTTTTGCTGCCGGAATTAATATATCACCAAAAAGTTCTTGCAAGCTGCGTTCTTCGATCCTTTTGAGCACATCTGCTCGTACCGCATCCTCATAACCAGCATATACTTGAACAACGTACCATTGTTTCATGTAAGCGCGTCCTATCAGCCTAATATCCGCCGTATACGGTGAATATGTATGTTGCTAATTTTGAAAGTCCCAAATCTATAATTCCCAAGTACACCGCAAAAAAACAGACCAACACGAGCACTACTAGCGTAGAGCCAACAAACTCCTGAAAACTTGGCCAATCTACTTTTGAAAGTTCAAGCCGAACTTCCTGAAAAAATTGCAGTACATTTTTTAGTGTCATAATCCGTACAACCTTTATTATCTAATATAAGCTTTTCACCTATCTTATCAACACGCCTCCGCGCAGCAAAAAGCGAAGCGGAAAGTGTTATAAAGTATGGCAGGCCAGGAGGGATTCGCACCCCCCCCCCGCAGATTTGGAGTCTGCCGCTCTACCATTCGAGCTACTGGCCTCCAACCGCTACTTAGTCTCTTTATGCAGGTGATGCTTTCTGCATTTCGCACAAAACTTCTTTATATTCAATGAACCGATAGTTCTCGTCTTGGTAAGCCTTTGCGTGTAATTCCGCATTTTGCATTCAGTGCATACCAACTGTGTAATTACTTTATTTTTTGCCATAAGATTTTCGCTTAAAAAACTATCTTAAATTTTCTCTCTATTATCTCATCCGAACCAACTTCTGGAGCCCGCGACCGGGATTGAACCGGTGACCTCTCCCTTACCAAGGAAGTGCTCTACCAACTGAGCTACGTGGGCATCGCTACACTTTACTGACCTTGAATACTTACTAGAGTAATTAAAAAAAGAATAAAAAACAAATTTTTTAATCACTCTTTCCCTGAATCCATAAGAGGAATCTGGAGCTGGCGACAGGATTTGAACCCGTGACCTGCTGATTACAAATCAGCTGCTCTACCAACTGAGCTACGCCAGCACCTATTTTTTATCCTAAAAACACTGCTTTTTACCCCTGCTACACATGTTTCGCTGGGGGCCCCTACTTCGCATCGGCCATTCGACCGCTGCTACGAAGGGCAGGCCGTGCCATACGAAGCCTGCCGAGTCGGTAGACCCGGATAGGCGAAGTATGGAGCGGGAAACGGGTCTCGAACCCGCAACCTACAGCTTGGAAGGCTGTCGCTCTACCAATTGAGCTATTCCCGCATTCATCGTAATTTTCAAATTGACTACCTTTAGCGGCGCAGCCAGACAAAGCTTGCTGATCCTACTTCGCATAAAGCTTCGTAGAACATACTTCTCCTTAATTTGCTATCAAAGTAAAGGCGACAGCCAGACGAAGCTTGCCGAGCCTGAAGGCCCGGATAAGCGAAGACTGGTGGCGAGAGTAGGATTCGAACCTACGAAGGCTGAGCCAACGGATTTACAGTCCGTCCCCTTTGGCCACTCGGGAATCTCGCCGGTGTTTTCAAAGAAACTCACATCGATTCAACTAGGATATTGTTTTTCTAAGGGGATTTCAACCTAAAATTTACCCAAAATGCGGCCTATGGCTTCGGGCAGGATACGTGCTCTGATAGCGCACTACGCCGAAACGGCCCCCTTTCGGCCATGAAAGGGTATAATGAGGCCTCATTATACCCCCGTCCCATTGACAAAAAGCCCTGAAATATGCCATATTGGAAGAGTGAGATATGAAGTTAAACAATTTTAGGAGGTTATACCCATGAAGAAGGCATTAAAAATCAGACGAATTATCAGCTTATTGGTAGCAATAGCTACCCTCGTAAGCCCATCCCTTCAGGCATACACGCAGGAATATGTCAATAAGATCGCAGATAATCATCTGCGAACATTCCCAGTCATAGAAAAAGCACCACACAAAGAAGAGTCAATCAAACCGAAAAACTTCAAAGCGTTTCTTCAAATGATCACAAAACCACGCCACCTCGGCCTGAGAGATCTCAATGATCGAGATAAGCGGGAAATCGCTTTCAAGTATATGCAACAGGCTCCCTTCTCCCAGGAAGATATCATCGCCGCATCTTTGGTCGATAAATTAAACCTTATTCGTGGAGAAGCGCGCCCAAATGATCATCTCATGGGACGCCTGACAACTGACCCCGCCGGAAAAGAACTCCTCATGACAACTGCAGGAGCAAAGCGTTTTGTAGAAATTGTTGCGCAACCTACTACAGATCTAACCACAATACGCAAACGACAAACCATCATCAGAGAGTTGGTCAATAATGATGCGCTCCGCATTCAGTGCAATCAGCTTCTCGCCAAAATACAAAAAGCTGAACCGTTCGTTTTTGATATGTACACGAGAAACCCGGATTCCGAAGAAGAAAAAATGAAAATGGCAGACTCACAAATCGGGCTCAAGGGGACCAATACACTAACCGTTACAACAAGAACCGGCGAAGTTATATTCGCTATAGGAGTTCCCCTTATGATCGCTGGATCGCTCTTTCAGCTAGGAAAGGGCATTAAAGAAGATGACCCGACCAAAATCGTTGGTGGCGCTTTCTTTACTCTCTATACATTGCTAGTGCAACTCGGCGCTGTATGGAATATGAAAGTTACGGTTGATATCCGTAAAAATATGCAAGAACGCCTTATGGGCATGGCTACGTATCTTTCTTCTCTAAAGCAACTCGCTCAGACATTGGAGAAAGACAGTGCTATTGGCCAGTTAATTCCCGAACTCAACAAAATAGTACAACAGCTTGAATACGATAAAAATGCATCAAAAGATTTTAATCGCCTCAATGAACTGCTCAGAAAAAAAACGTTTATAGAAGGAACGCCATCTGCGCTCTCCTCACCCGGTAACATCGTGAATGCATACCGACGGGCAATACAGGAAGAGGTCCGCAAGGAATACGCACCAGCCATGAATCTGCTCGGGGAACTTGATGTATATGTAGCGCTTGCTAATAAGATCAAGGCACACCAAGGGCTTAATGCTCAATTTTGCTTTGCAGAGTTTATAGAAAAAAGCGATAAACCAGTTATCAAAGCAACCAACTTCTGGAACCCATTTGTGGATCACACTATGGTGGTTGGCAACAACGTTGCGCTCAACACCGGCCAAGAGCGTGATATCATTCTAACCGGCCCAAATACCGGTGGTAAATCAACGATAATGAAGGGGCTTATGTTCTCAGTCGTGCTTGCTCAAACATTTGGTATTGCACCGGCAAAATCGCTTTCAATCACCCCGTTTACCAAACTGCTGACCTACTTGAATATTTCAGACGACACTGGCGCAGGGGTATCCCTCTTTAAAGCTGAAGTAAATCAAGCGAAAGCTATCATGGAAACCGTGCGCGCGCTCAAACCGAATGAGTTTGTGTTCTTGATCACTGATGAAATGTTCACCGGAACATCACCAGATAAGGGTGAAGAGCTTTCATTCAATTTTGCCAAACGGCTTGCAGCACTCCAAAATTGTATATTCATCCAGGCAACTCACTTTAAGAAACTTACTGAGCTGCCAGCACTCACAAAGGGCATATGCAAAAACTACTACACCGGCGTGGTCATTGAAGGTGGCAAGGTGGTGAAATACACCTACAAACTGGTACCTGGCATTTCGCCAATCAGTACCGCTGAGCAGATTGCAAAGGAAGAAGAAATATTTGATTTCTAGGCAAGATACTAAATAAGTAAAATACAGAGGCGCCGATTAGGGCGCCTCTTTTTATGTCTTCCTGATCGTCATCACCCGTTTTTCCAGATCCTCATGGTAGTCAATTGCCACATGGCATGCACCCTGGGAAAGCAAGGACAGAATATGCTCCGGCCACTCAATCAGCGTGTAACTTTCCGGTTCGTATAAATACTCATCAAAGCCAGCCTCCTGAAATTCAGCCACGCTTCCGATCCGATACAGGTCAAAATGGTAAAACGTCTGGCCTGCCTCATTCTCGTACAGATTAAGATAGGTGAACGTGGGACTCGTGACCGTCTCTTGCACTCCCCACTGCTTGAGAAGCTCTTTGATCAGTGTGGTCTTGCCAGCACCCAGCGGACCAGTAAAGGTGATCACCTGGCAATCCTTTACGAGCTCCTTGAGCTTTTTGGCCACCGAAGGGATATCAGAAAGGGAGTAGGTTGTGGTTGTTTCTGTCTTCATAGCTTTTTCAACTTTTTAAGCAACAATCGATCCTTCTTTGAACTTCGGCCAGTCCGAAGGTGCACGTCACTCGGCGTTATATCCTCCTGTTTGCATGGCACCATTTCACTCGCCTGCTCCATAAGCGCATCCAGATCCAGATCACCCTCATCAATACTCACCTCTATTTCTTCAACTTCCTCCGGATACTCTTGAATTCCCTGCTTGAAAAGTGGGTAAAAATCATCTGATCCTATTGAGGCAATATCATATTTCGATGCAAACAAATTGAGCTCATGATCAGAAGATATCAGCAGGAGATCTTGCGTTTTATGATCAGCAATATACCGCATAATCACGGTGTCCGCTGTATCTCGCTCCCCCGAATAAATAACTTTTATACCATTAACGAGCTCTTTGTGCGGCCATTGGTACGGCCCCCCATCAAATACCAGTACAATTTTGTGTTTTTTACGCCGTGCATACCGTTTGAGCTGATGCAAAAACACCGTCCGTTCATGTTCGCTTATATCATGATGAGGATCAATATGTTTTAAGAGGTTATATCCATCAATAATCAAAATCATTCAGCTATCCAGCTCTTTCTTCGTTTTCATCTTGTTCATCAATTGCAAAACAGGGAAATACTCAGTACATTAAAAAAGCCTTTTGTGATCTTTTTTATGGAGCACCCTGCGTATGTCTAAGTTAATACAATTACGCCAACGAAGCAAAGCGATCGAAACGATCAAAAAAATCACGCATGCCATGCGTCTCATATCGATGTCTACCCACTCTCATTTACAGCATATGCAAGACTCATTAACTCGATACACACGGGAAGTTGATCAACTGTTTTCCCAACTGATAACCTACGCACCAACATGGCGCAACCCCATCCTTCACCCAAACGAGAATAGTAGCCCCAAAACAGCAATTATTCTCATTGGATCTCAAAAGGGATTGTGTGGAAGCTTCAACACACAACTAACTAAACTGTTTACCAAAGAGATAGGTGAACGCAACGAGCAATCGTTTGATCTCATTGCCGTGGGACAAAAAGCGGTGGATTTTACAAAAAGTAGCGAGCAGGGAGATCTCAAACAATCCTATGCAAAATTTAATGCACAGCGATTGGTGCCCATTGCGCGAGAAATAACACAGTTACTCATAGATGCAAAGCCGCATTACACATCGGTTCTCATCTTTTCTAATCTTCCTAAAAGCTTCTTTATTCAAAAACCACAGGTTACCGAGCTGATCCCGATCATCCCACCAGAAAGTTCTGAGCCGGCAGATAAAAACGAATTCGCTTGGGAGGAATCACCTGAATCACTTCTCAATACGTTATTGCCGCAATATCTTGAATCAAAACTTCAACATTTCGAGTTTCAATCACTCATCGCCGAACATGCAGCCCGATTTATTTCCATGGATAGCGCAACACGCAACGCCAAGGAACTTCTGGAAGAAAACAACTTGGAATACAATAAGCTACGCCAGACTAAAATCACCAAAGAACTCACCGAGCTAATTGGTAGTTATACGTAAAAAAGCAAAGCCCCGCCAAAACAGCAAGGCTTTGCCTTCATCTCGTACACTCTTTTTTACTTTAAGTTAAGCGGTTTGTAGGTTTTTGCAGCAGTTGCGGCACCAAGAGCTCCGGCAACTTTTCCACAATATTTTCCATGTTTAATGAGATCCAAGCGAACTGCTTTGCTGCAATCTATGCTGTTCCATACGCCAAATTCCCCTTTTCGTTGGCAAAAGATACGAAACTGCTTACGAATACCAGGCCAGTTATATTTCACCCGAAAACCTCCCGATGGAAGCTCCTGCCAACCTTTACTAAGCACGGTGGCCGGTTGAAATTCCGAGCCAACCAACCCCTTTTTGAATTGCATTGATTGCACTCGTATACTTTGATCCCCGATTGGAGCGATCGTCACCCCGCCACAAAGAAATAGACTGGATCCAATCTTGATGAACTCTTTTTCAAAGGTAGGCCTTCCGTCCCAATCATCCTTAGCAAAGCCAGTAGTACTCACCAGGCTCAAGCTCATCACTGCAGTAAATAGTAAGACCTTCTTCATACTTCTTCCCTTGATTATTTACTTTTCATATTCAGATACCCTGTATCGTACCCCGCCCCTGCTATGCTTTTATCGCAACGCTGATTGTATATTGGATAAACTACCTTAACCTTTCCCTTGCATGGCACTCGTTTTCCTCCAACATAGCAAGCAATCGCCCAATGCTCTTTTCGTCCAAGCCCATTATATTTAATGTAACTTAGGGCACCTCGAGGCTTAAACGTCCTGTTACCTCGCACCTTCGCACGCGAATTGAATTTTTTACCAGTAACTTGCCGACTCAATTTGAGCGTCATGGTATCGCCGGTTGTAGAGGTAATCCTGAATGCACCGCATTTTTTCTTACGACCACTCGCTTTGATCGTATTACCAACGGTTGGTTTACCATCCCATTTAGCAGCAACCGCCGTACCACCTAAAAACAATAATAAGATAAGAAACTTCTTCATACTTCTTCCTTTTTTTGGTTTAAAAATATCTACTACAACTTCAACCTTAGCAAAAGAAAGACTTTAGATTCAATGGTTTCAGAGAGAAGAAGAAAGAGAATCCTGTTGATAGGTTTTGATATGGCGCCAATCGCCCTGCCTGAGCTCAATATCAGCTCCCATGCGAGATAATTTATGCTCCAAACGCTCATAGCCTCGCAGCCAATGCTGAACCCCGGTCATCACCGTACTCCCTTTGGCCACCAAACCAGCAAGCACCAATGCGCTCGATGCCCGAATATCGGTGGCAATCACCTGCGCCCCATACAGCTCATCCACTCCCGTAATGGTTGCCTGATGGCCATGCAAATCGATCTGAGCTCCCATTTTCTGCAGTTCGCGAACATGGAGCAATCTATTTTCAAATACGGTCTCTTCCACCACGCTCTTGCCCTGGGCGATACATTGCAATGCCATCATGGGCGCTTGCAAATCAGTGGGAAACCCCGGGTAGGGAGCAGTCTTGAATGAAACGGCTTTGGGAGCATCAGTAGCAGCAAGCGTAACCCCTCGTTTGTTATCCCCCACGATAATCTTATGCCCCATTTCTTCAAGCTTGAGGAGAAACAGATCCAAATGATCCGCACGAGCAGCAGGAAGGGAAACAGAGCCACCGGTAATCGCTGCGGCGAGCAAGAGCACCCCCGCTTCCAAGCGATCCACCACAACATCATGCTCAATCGGCCTAAGCTCACTCACCCCGGTAATTTCTATCACCGCTGGTGGCAGAATTCTGATAGCCGCACCCATCTTTTTGAGCACCTCAATAAGATCAAGGACCTCAGGCTCAAGAGCCGCATTAATAATCGTTGTTATACCAGGAGTACACGCAGCCGCCATCATCAAATTCTCCGTGGCCCCCACACTTGGGTAGTCGAGCACCAGCTCCCGCGCACACAATTGCTTTGTGTGCACATTCAGGTAGGCCCCCCGTTCAGCAATCGTCACTCCTATCTTGGCAAAGTTCTTCAAATGATAATCGATCGGACGAGAACCGATTACGCATCCGCCCGGCAGCGCAATCTCTGCCTTTGAAAATCGAACAAGCAACGGCCCCATCACCAAGATAGAGGCACGCATTTTGCGCATAATATCGGGACTCACCCGCCATTTGTTCACGAACGTGGTATCCACGTCTAATACATTCTGTTTTGCATCAAAGGAAACGTGTGCACCCAGCGAGCGTAATAGATCAATCATATGCAGCACATCACTCGACGCGGGTACATTTTTTAAACGCGACGTACCGCGCGTGAGCACCAGCGATGCCATGATAACGAGCACCGCATTCTTCGCACCTCCCAGTGAAATTTCTCCCTGCAATGGACCACCCTGTTTGGCAAGTAGATACCAATCCGCCATTACGTCTCCAGTTTTGCAATCCTTTTTAATTTCACCACATCACGACTCGTAAGCACACGCCACCCGCCAACCGGCAAGCCACGCTTGGTTAATCCTGCATACTTCACTCGATCAAGCGCTTTTACCCGATAGCCCAACTGTTCAAATACACGCCTGACCACCCGATACTTTCCGCTGTGAAGCACAAGCCGCACTTGATTTTCTTTTGCGCCAACAAATGGAAAAATTTTAGCAATTTTTACCATACCATCCCGTAAGCGCACTCCCCTCATGATATGTTTACGATCACGCTCACTAAACGCGCGATCAAGAAGCACCACATACTCTTTCTGTATTTCATAGCGAGGATGAGCCAATCGCTGTGCGAGCTCACCATCGTTGGTAAGTAGCAATAAGCCGGTCGTTGTTTGATCCAAGCGCCCCACCGGATAGATTCGTTGGGGAACATGTTTGCCAAGTAATGCCATCACCGTTGGCTTGCCCGTGGGATCGCTCGCGGCAGTAATATACCCTTTCGGTTTATTCAAAAGAACATAGACCGGTTTTTCAAGAATCACCCGCTTGCCTTGCACAGTAACTTTATCGGTTTCTTTCACCACATATGCCGGCTCTTTCACGATCACACCGTTTACGCGTACCAGGCCTTTTTTAATGAGCTCAACCGCGTTACGGCGAGAGCATACACCCGCATGGGCAAGATATTTATTTAATTGCATAGTATCCATAAAAATTATTCTTAATCCTCTCCCGTACTCTCTTCTATGTAAAAATTTTTATCAACAAGCTCTTGCAGGAACACATCCGCACACGCTCTAGCTCGTTCACATAACTCAGCTTGACGTGGGTCGTATAGTAATTGACTAGCTATACCAATCGCTTCTCTTTGAAACCCATTCAACTCAATAATACCCACCTGCTTCAATAAAAAATCATTCTTCGCTATTCGTTCGAGCCTCCCTATCGTCTCTTGAACATCAGACTCCTCTTCTTTTCCTCTCTCTCGAATCAACTCCCAAAACCGCTCCTGACAAGTTGAACATGTCCGAAGAAGCCTAGGTTGCTCATCGGGAACCTTAGAGCATAGACTTCTGGCCTTTTCATAGCATCGCAACAAAGCGGTCTTATCCAATCGAGAAGAATCTTCTAGTTTTTTCTCTAACGATCTCATGTCCCGTTGATATTTCCACAATTTCAATCTTTGCCATCCCCCACCTTCTATCTGCGAACTCGCCAACACGCATACAAGTAAACCAACTATCCATCCTTTACACATCCCGTCCCCCGAAATTTTTATGGTTGCGCATCTTATTAGTTAGGTTACTATAATACGATTGTTTTGCGCACAACTCAACTAAAGGAGCTTACTATGAGCAGGAAAAAAGGCACATACACCGGATCGCTTGAGCTGATTTGCGGACCTATGTTTTCTGGAAAAACGGAAGAATTAATTCGCAGGCTCCGGCGCGCTCAAATTGCCAAGCAAAAAGTTGCCATCTTCAAGCATGCGATCGATAACCGATATAACATCGAATGTGTTACCTCGCACAACGGGGTTAAGCTAAACGCACACGCAATAGATAACAGCATTTTTATTGCCGAACAAACAGAACAAAACAATTATAAAGTGGTTGGTATTGATGAGGTGCAGTTTTTTTCAAACGATATCATTACCACTATCTGCGATCTCATTGACAACGGCACACGCGTAATCGCTGCCGGTTTTGATCTTGATTTTCGCGGCGTTCCCTTTGGCCCGATGCCAACGCTGCTTGCCATCGCTGATAAAGTAACCAAACTGCAGGCTATCTGCACCAGTTGCGGCGATGAAGCAATGTATACGCAACGATTTACAAATAATAAACCCGCAAAGTACAACGAACCACTCATTCTGATCGGCGCGGAAGAAAGTTATACTGCTCGCTGCAGAGATTGCCACATGATTGATAAACCAAGAAACTACACACAACACCTCCAACATCTGTCCTAAACGTCTATGAGCAAACAGAAAATAAGCTACGCATGCACCTCCTGCAAACACACGAGCATCAAATGGCTTGGCTGCTGCCCTGAATGCAATGAATGGAATACGCTTGTGGAACAAGCGGCTCCTACGCACACCACGCCGGGCGCACGAAAATCAAGCAGTGCGGGTGCACCCATCATCATGCAACCCTGCTCATCAATCACGCACAAACCACAACCACGCATGCTCTCTGGCGTGCAAGAGTGGGATCGGGTGCTTGGTGGCGGCATCATGCCAAGCTCGCTGCTTGTGCTCACGGGTGATCCGGGCATTGGAAAATCAACATTGCTTTTACAAGTATGCAACGCACTTGCAAAACAGTATCGCACCTTTTATTTCTCCACGGAGGAGTCGATTCATCAAGTGAAACAACGGGCAGAACGGCTCTCTTGCACACAGGATAATTTGCTGTTTTCTGACAACGCAGATCTCATCGCCATTCTCGCTACAGCCGAACAAGAAAAACCAGACGTGATGGTGATTGATTCGATTCAAAACTGCTACATTCCCGGATCGCAAAGTTTGCCCGGCAGCGTGGGACAACTGCGCGAATCCACGTTCCAGCTCATGCGCCTCGCAAAAGAGCAGGGAATCACCATTATCATCAGCGGACACATCACGAAAGAAGGAGTGATTGCCGGCCCTAAAATGCTTGAGCATATGGTAGATGGCGTATTTTATTTACAAGGAGAGGATCGATTTCAAACCCGTATTCTGCGCGCAGTAAAAAATCGTTTCGGCACGATCAACGAACTCGGTTTTTTTGAGATGCATGAGAATGGCCTGCAGGAAGTAACCAACATAAACGCGCATTTACTTGAAGATATCTCCAATCAAACCGGATCAGCACTCATCAGCGTGATCGAAGGATCCCGCCCGCTACTACTCGAACTACAAGCACTCACGATTGAATCAAAACTTGGATTTCCCCAACGAGTGGTTTCCGGCATTGATCAAAAGCAGGTGGTGCTCATTGCGGCAATTCTAGAGAAATATCTGCGTATCAAACTAAGCACGCACGATATTTTCTTCAAAGTGAGTGGCGGATTTAAAATCAAGGGAAGCAACATCGATCTTGGTATCGCCCTCGCCCTGCTTTCAAGCTACTTTCAGAAACCGCTTCCTGATCAAACAATCGTGCTCGGAGAGATCAGCCTCACCGGCCAGATCAAGCCAATCAATCAGATCAGCCTTTTTGCCCGCGAAGCCGCAAAGTTCAACATGAAGAACTTGTTTATAGCCAAGAACCAAAAGATGGAGAAATCGCTCTGCAAGACTACCCGATTTGGGCATGTGTATGAACTTCTAACGCTGTTTCCTTCGTAGCATTACGCCGTAATTCGTAATCGCTTCAAGATCTTATTCACCATAATCACCAGCGCACCATCGCCCATCACGTTCGCAGCCGTGCCGAATGGATCGAGCAGGAAATAAAGCGTGGTTATAATGCTTATCATCTGCGGTGTAAAACCAAGTTGGGAAACTAATATGGGAATCATCACCAAAATACCGCCACCGGGAATACCGGATACGGCAAACATCGTGGTACAGAAATAAAAGACAAATACTGCGTACTGCATAAGTCCTGGCAACGTCCCTGTAAACACAAGCATTGTCACCATCGCCAAAATCGGTGTACCAATACTATCGCCCAATAAATGCACGTTCGCCATAATCGGCATTGCCATGGAAGGCAAGCCAGTGGTTCCCGTATTCTCTTCGGCCGCTTTAATAGAGACCGGCACCGTTGCGGTGCTAGACATCGTACTAAACGCCGTGAGATAAGATGGCAATGCATTCTTGATTGCCGCAAACGCACGAGAAACGGAAAATCCTGACGCAAGCAAATACATAAACAGAAGATAGAGAATCTGCATCGATAGAATGAGGACAACGGCACCGCCGTACTGAGCCAATAGGCAGGAGAGCAAACCCTCATGATAAATTTTTAACAGAAATCCAAGCACATAGAGCGGCAGCAACGGAATAAATCCATACATAAGCGCCTTCTCAATCCAGCTCTTTACCTGGTTGATTATGGAAACCACCCGAGGAACACGCACAACAGAAAAGAATATGCCCAACGAAATAGCTGCAAGCAACGCATGAATCGCACTCACCGGCACCGGAATAGAGAACGGAAGAAGCGAGTCGATCGTAGCGGTTGGTGAAAGGATTATATCGGGGCGCTCACAGGAAACAAACGGAGAAAAAAGAGACATCGTCCCGTAGCTCACCAGCGCCACAATCGCATTTGAAAAAAAGATGGTACCCAGCAAGACTGCCAGCACCAGCGGCGCATTCCGTTGAAACGAAAGAATGCCGGCCATCACAAAAAAGAACACCATGAAGGGAAGAATTAGGCCTAGGAGCTCTTTGAATAGCACGCTAAACGTGTAACTGACTTGCACAAACTGCATAGGAATAAAATTACCCAGCAGCACAACACCAACAATCACCACAATGAGTTGCAACGGCAACGAAATCTTTAACTTCATAAAACATGCCTAATGTAGGGGATTATTTGATATTTTTCTCGTTCATTATACCCTAAACGGAAGAAATAGTAACGCCCTACACCTGTAACCAAAGGAACAGTCCATGAAAACGATCACCAAATCACCTTATTTTTGGGCACTATTTGCTGTAGCATCCTGCGCTGCTGCGTTTCTTTCCTATCGTTATTTTCCTCGCGCATTTCCCATCATTCATCTGAATATACAAATGGATCGTTCTGAAGCGGTCAAACAAGCGCAACAGATCACAAACAAGTTTAAACTCGGCCCCAATAATGCGCGGCATGCTACTGCATTTATCACCGACGACCCGGTAAAAACATTCATTGAGTTGGAAGCCGGCGGTAAAGAGGAGGTAGTGGCAATGATGGAACAAAACCTTTATCAGATCTACACCTGGCAAGTGCGCCAATTTAAACCATTTGAACAAAATGAAATAACGGTCCGTTTCACTCCCGAAGGCACGCCTTATGGATTTCAAGAAAAAATATCTGAAAACGAATCTGGCACAAACGTAGGGGAATCAAAAGCACAAAATGTCGCCACCTCGTTTGCACAAGCAGCCCCGTGGAACATCGATTTCGAGCAATACAAATTAGTGGAAGCATCACAAGAAAAAAAAGCGAGTGGCCGCATCGATCACACAATTATGTATGAACGAAAAGATGAAAAGATTGGTGAAGGATTTTATCGACTCAAGATAGTCGTCAGCGGTGATAACGTTTCTGAACTCACTCATTCGGTGAAAGTTCCTGATGCGTTTATCCGCCGTTATCAAGAGATGCGATCCGCAAATGAAACAATCGCCCATGCGGCTAACCTGATTATGATGCTCTTATATATGCTCGGCGGCTTGTTGATCGGCTTGCTCTTTCTATTTCGAAAACGATGGGTTATATGGCGACCAGCATTTTCCTGGGCACTCCTTATTGCCCTGCTCTCCAGCGCAACAATCGTCAATAAACTCCCCCTCTATTGGATGGGATATAACACTGCCTTATCACCGTACGCGTTTATCATGCAGCTCGTTATTATGATCATCTCAAGCTTTATATTTTCAACCATTCTTTTTTCCGCCGTGTTCATGGGCGCAGAAAGTTTAACTCGACGCGCTTTTGGCAATCAGCTGCAGCTCTGGCACGTTTTTCAACCATCAGTGGCAAGCTCCTACACCATCCTTGGCTACACAATATCAGCATATCTTTTGGTTCCCTTCTCGCTTGCCTACGTCGTACTGTTTTATCTGTTTACTTCTCATTATCTGAACTGGTGGACTCCCTCATCCGCCCTCTTTGATCCAAACATTTTGGCATCCTATTTCCCGTGGCTCGATTCGATTGCCATCTCACTGCAGGCAGGTTTTTATGAGGAGTGTTTATTCCGCGCCGTTCCTTTAGCCTCCGCTGCACTTCTGGGTAACCGTTACGGCAAACGGAATTGGTGGATCGCCGGTGCATTTATTCTGCAAGCAATTGTGTTTGGTGCTGCTCATGCGAACTACCCTGCCCAGCCTGCCTATGCACGTTTGGTAGAGCTCCTTGTATTCTCATCCGTGTTTGGAGCAATTTATCTGAAATTTGGCCTCTTGATTGCGGCAACTTCCCACTTTGCCTACGATGTGTTTTGGTTTGCACTCCCGCTCTTTATATCCACCGCATCCTACGCATGGATTAATAAAATTGCGGTAATTGCATTAGCCGGCATACCACTCTGGATTGTGGGTATATTGCGCATTAAAAGGGGTGCTTGGCTCACTATTCCCGCATCGTTCTATAATCGTGCATGGCGTCCCGCAGGAGAAAAGGAAATCACACAGGAATCCTCCTTCGCTAAAGCTACGGCGGACAGGCCTAGTATCCATGCGCGCACGTTGCATGCTTTTGTGATCGCCGGAATCATCGGCCTCGTTGGATGGACAGTCACCACACGGTTTCGAGCAGAGACCCCTTCGTTTACCGTAGGCAGGGCATCTGTTGCACACATTGCCCCACAAACATTGCAAGAAAAACAGATTGATCTAAAAAAATGGTATCAAATAGTGTATGCAATTACACAACTTGAACGATATCCTGATCCCATTAAACGGCATCGATTTATTTGGCAAAAAGGAGGCAAAGAGCTCTATCGCGAGTTTATTAACTCCTATCTTTCACCACAACTATTCGTAGCACGTTTTGTAACGTGGGACGGCAGCGTAACAGAGCGTTCAGAGGAGCATCATCTCTATTTTATGCCAAACGGTTCTTTCAGACGGTATACACACAAAATTCCTGAAGCCACACCGGGGGCATCACTTTCTAAAAAAGGGGCCAAAGAAAAAGCGCTCGCGATGATTGCCCAACAATTTAATCGCACGAAAGATCAACTTAAGGAGGTTTCAGCGGTTGCCACAAAACAACCAGAACGATTGGATTGGAAGGTAACCTACGCAAGCACCACTGATTACCCACTTGATGAGGGTGAAGCACGCTTGGAAGTCTCTATTGCAGGAGATGAAGTAGTGGGTGCGTATCAATACATCCACGTTCCAGAACAATGGGAGCGTGCGTATGAGAATAAGCAGGCATTTTCAACTATCATCAATATGCTCTGCATGCTCATCATCTATATTCTGTTTCTTGCGTGCGCCTTTTTGTCATTTACCCGATGGAAGATTCACACAACACAGGCACTCATTTTCAACTTCGTTGGATTAAGCATCATCTTGCTGTTTGGGCTCTTTAACTATTGGCCATCGGTTATTGCCATGTTTAACACAAGCCAACCGTTTACCGACCAGCTGTTCCGCATCTTTAGTATCTCAACGGTGATGACGGTGTTACAAGCAGCTCTGCTTGCTGTAATGATTAGTTTGGTTACCCAGGTGCGCTCAATCTATCGCGCACTCCCATCTTCTATGGCAACGGCCATCGGCATCAGTTTAGGTGCCGTCACTGCTGGATCGCTCGCCGTAATCACCTGGCTCATTCCATCCCTTTCGCCAACGTGGGCAAACTTTATGCCTCTCGGCTTTGCGTTTCCGGGTATCAGCGATATCAGTAGTCAACTTGTTCTCTATATCACCACTACGATTAATCTGATGCTCTTTATCGCCATAAGTGATCTGGCAACGAGTCACTGGAAACGATTACGGTTTGTGGGAGTAGGGATCTTTTTTGTAGCAGGATTTGTGCGAGCTGGGCTCATCAGCTCTTACAACATCCCGCTTTTGATAGCAACCGGGCTGCTCGTATCGTTGATCTTAGTTTGCGGATACCTCTTTGCAATTCGTTTTGATTACTCGATTGTGCCGATTGCCACGGGAACCTACGCTATCTTGCAGCTTATGCAGCAACTGATCTTTAATGCGTATCCCTATGCCATACTATCCAACATCGCAGCTATTGCTCTGATAACGGGCGTTTCATGGTATTGGCATACACAGATGCGGAAGAATTCTTGTTATACGACTTAAAGACGAGTAAACCTTTTATTTTTTGGCCTTAAAAAAAGGGAGACAGCATCTGTGTAAGGATTTTTTTCGAGCTCTCCGTTCCTCACGATCTGCCATTCTCTGCTCTCGAGCCAACCTTGCTCCTCGCGATTCAGGCTGTCCTATCCCCTGTTCCCTCATAAGCTCTCTCCAACCTTTTCCCTTCTTGGGACTCTCATCAGCACCTGGACCAATAGTCCATCTTTCTGATCTTCTATCATCAAAAGAAACCGACTCATCATCGCCGTCATAACTGTCGCTTGATTCTTCCATAGCAACAACCGTCAATACAAAAAGAGCAACCATAAGTAAAAACTTTTTCATCAGGACTTGCTTTCTTGCTCCGTCACATGCACTTTGCGTGCCATACTTAATATGCCAGCAATCCTTTCCAGCTGCCCTTTCACGGAACATTGTATCTCCCCACCATCCTCCGCAAGCAATCCCCTCACCATCTCTTCGCGCTTGGAATCAGTATCACACTCTTGCCCTATCAGGAAGTCCACAACCATGTTTTTCGCCATCTTAGCAATTAATGGCTCTGAGTCTTCAGCTATTTTTTTAAAAAGAGATTCATATTTGGTTGCCGGCGCATCACAATAATCCTTTGCAGCTTCTTGAAATTCTCCCCAATTTTCTGCCAGTACCTCGCCTAAAAGGCGGTCCATATAAGGCAGACAAACATGCCGTTGGTTGCCCATTTCACTCATCTTATGCACCAGCCGCGCAATGGGCTCAGCATGCCCACGTCGTTGCTGATCTTCATCCATAGCCGCCAGCGGGAACACCAAAAGTGACAACGCTAGTAACAACTTTTTCATAACAGTTCCTTCCATTTACTATACGGGTAAAAAATATAAGAGTAATTATAGTAAAACAGGGGGAAAAGTCCATAACTTAAGGATCTTCAGCCAATCGGCCTACGCGTTCACATCTGCCACACTATTACTCCTCCTGGGCAATATGCTCCTGCATAATCTGTTCCCACTCATCATTCTTTTGCTCGAGATCCTGATCAATGGCCGTGAGCTTAGCTAAGAGTTTATCATACTCATGCGCCCCATAGGTGAGGCCCGAAAGGCGCTCTCCCATCGCATCACGCTTAGCTTCAAGCTTTTTTATCTGAGTCTCTAATGCACCAAGCTGTTTCTTTAGCTGACGCCGCTGATTAGGATCTTTTTGCGTCTTCTTTTTTTGTGATTCAACACTCTTTCTTATTTGATCCTGCTGATGAGAAAGATGCGCTACTCGCTTGTGATACAGATATGATTCATAATCGCCATTATACAGATGTAGGCCATTCGGAGTTAACTCCAAAATAGTATCTGCAACATGCTGCACAAAATCATGATCATGGCTCACAAAAAGAATCGTACCTTGATACCGCTGAAGCGCTTGTTGCAGCACATCTTTTGCATACAGATCTAAATGATTAGTGGGCTCATCGAGTAGAAGCATGTTTGCATTTTGCAAAAGAACTTTCACCATGGCCACGCGATTTTTCTCTCCCCCACTCAGCTGCCAAATTTTCTTCTTGGCTTCATCACCTGAAAATAAAAATGATCCCAAAAAGGAACGTATGCGCTCTTCTGGAACCCGAGAACAGGCATCGAAAACTTCTTGCAACACCGTATTATCTTTATTCATGACCCGTGTTTGATCTTGCTCGAAATAGGCAGTGGTCACGTTGTGCCCAAACGTTATAGATCCGTGCTGGAGCGGCAGCTTACCGGCAATGAGGTTGAACAGCGTTGTTTTCCCCATGCCATTGGGCGCAATCAGCGCAACTTTTTTGCCACGCATAATCGTGCAAGACATGTTTTGAAACAGTACATTGTCATCAAACGCATGGCTCACCTTCTGCACTGTTAACACCACATTTCCCGCACGCGTAACGGGAGCAAATGAAAAGGAAACCTGCGGCAACGTTGGTTCAACTTCTATGCGCTCCATGTTATCAAGTTCCCTACTCATGCTACGCACCATGGCTGCCTTAGAAGCCTTAGATCGGAATCGCTCAATCGTTTTTTTCTTACGCGCAATCTCCTTTTGCTGTTGAGCATAGGCCGCTAATAATCGCGCTTGCCTCTCTTCTTTTTGCACGAGATAGGAGGCAAAATTTCCTTTATAGGTGGTGGCAACACCTCGCTCAATCTCAATAATTTTTTCGCATGCCTTTTCCAGAAAATATCGATCATGGCTCACCAGCAAATACCCAAACGAAGCCTCTTTTAATAATGATAAAAACCACTCTTTGGCCGGCAAATCTAAATGGTTAGTGGGTTCATCAAAGAGGTAAAAATCTGCGTCTTGCAATAACAACTTTGCAAGCACCACGCGCATTTTCCAACCAACGCTCAACGAATCAACCGATTGATTACGTTGTTTTTCTGAAAAACCAAGCCCGCGTAAAATGCCGTCCGCTTTCGTTTTCGCTGCCGTTGCATCGAAATGCATAAGCTGTTCTTGCATGTCACTATACCGCTCAACTAATTGATGCGCTATAGCATCATCAGCACCCGCAGACAGCTCGTCTTCAATAGTTTGCGCTTCAGCTTGCAGTTGCAAAAATTCAGCAAAAACGGTCATCGTTTCATCAAACACCGATTTACTCGAACACAAAATAAGCTCTTGTGGCAAATACCCAATCTTCTTTTTCTTGTCGTACGTCACCGACCCGCCATCCAAATACTGCTGCCCAGCAATCACTTTTAGCAACGTTGATTTACCAGAACCATTGCGCCCCAAGAGACCAATCTTCTCATCATAATCAATTACAATACGCAGATTATCAAACAGCGTACGATCTTTAAAGGAGAGGGAAATGTTGTTTAGTATAAGCATAATCAGACAACGGTAGAAGATGACAAAACAATGATAACCAATTAACCAATAATACCACAATTATGCGTTATAATCGACTCTTTGAAGCAATAAAAAAGCCCCGACTATTAATCGGGGCTTTTTTTATAATTAATCCTGGCACTACCTACTTTCCCAGGCCGTCGCCAGCCAAGTATCATCGGCGCTGTGGACTTCACTGCCGTATTCGGAATGGGAACGGGTGTTTCCCCACAGCTATCCGCACCAGAAATTTTTGATTCTCTCGAGGAGAAAAATCTTTAAAAGATCTGTTCACTTATGATCTTTGAAATATTGGTAAGTTATATCTTAACAAAAAACTTTGCATCGCTTAATGCACCGAATAATTTAAATAGGTTAAAACATTCGACTTATTAGTACTGGTTAGCTGAACACATTACTGTGCTTACACACCCAGCCTATCAACCTTGTAGTCTTCAAGGAGTCTTATTAATGTACTCAACGCCACTGAAATCGGGCCGAAGCCTTCATTCAATTTAATCGAGTACGGGGTATCTAATCTCGAGGCGAGTTTCCCACTTAGATGCTTTCAGCGGTTATCTCTTACAAACGTAGCTACCCAGCGTTGCTCTTGGAGAACAACTGGAACACTAGCGGTTTGCTCATCCCGGTCCTTGCGTACTAAGGACAAGCCCTCTCAAATACCCTACGCCCACAGCGGATAAGGACCGAACTGTCTTACGACGTTCTGAACCCAGCTCGCGTACCACTTTAATTGGCGAACAGCCAAACCCTTGGGACCTTCTCCAGCCCCAGGATGCGATGAGCCGACATCGAGGTGCCAAACCTCCTCGTCGATAGGGACTCTCAGAGGAGATAAGCCTGTTATCCCCGGCGTACCTTTTATCCGTTTAGCAACTGCCCTTCCATTCGGAACAGCTGGATCACTAAATCCTGCTTTCGCAC
>JAUUXD010000012.1 GCA_030588705.1 bacterium
CCATCTGGTGACCAGGAAACAGAAAAGGCGAGGGAACCACCACCCTGATTTACCCCTTCTGTTTTGGTGAGTGTTCCCGTACCTCGATCAAAGGAGAATATTTGAATTTCATCACCACCATCTCCTCCGATTGCCAAATAGGCCCCATCTGGTGACCAGGAAACAGAAAAGACGCCGGTACCACCACCCTGAGTTGCCCCAGTAAATGTGGTGAGTGTTCCCGTACCTCGATCAAAGGAGAATACCTGAATATGATCATTAGGAGGTGCTGCTGACGCTCCTCCTGTTGCCAAATAGGCCCCATCCGGTGACCAGGAAACTTCCTGGCACTCTACTCCCTGATTACCGCCGGTAACCGTTTCTAAAAGATCAAAACTATATTGAAGAAGGATGCCATAGGGAATGGCAAAGCCGCTTGCATCGGTTTCAATGATACTACTCGTGCATTTGCTAATCTCCGAATCTGATTCAGTCCCCGTGAATGCAAAGCCTGCCGCCACATTCGGCAACCCCGTTACCGTTAATGCAAGCGTATTTTGTGCAACACATTCAGAAAAAATATTGCTTGAACCATCGGCAGAGAGAAATCCATAAATATTTGCCGTCAAATCAGTGAGCCCTTGGCCGGTGTTGAGTGCATGGCAATTAGTAAAGAAGCTTTTGCTACTTGAATCTAACAAAAAGCCAGTGAGCTCAGAATCGGAAGCGATAGTGTCACTCACTTGTGCTCGGGAAACACTCGTAAAGGCAATGCCAACAGAAGAACTCGCAATAAGCTCACAAGCATGAATATATATGTTGGTTGAGCTATCAACGTCTATACCGGTACTACAATCATAACTTGTCACATTTTTAAGACGGACCTTATCACTTCCGGCCAGAACGGATACTCCGTTATTAAGAGCTGCAATCACCGATCCATTTTTTATGAGAACCCTGGATCTCCCGTTCACCTCAACACAATTACCGGAAGCATTCGTCATCGTCTTGCCATTGAGATCAAGAACCACATTATCGGTATCAATGATGATCTTTCCCGTAATATTTTCAGCTAAGCAGTACACACCCGAAGTGGAAATGGTATACACCCACGCAGTAAGATCAATTTGCCGAATGGTTATATCGCAGGATGCCTGAGTGACCAACCGCTGCATACTCCACAACGATTCACCGGAAAGGACTGCACGCGCCTGGGTTTGTTGGACCGTAAAACATAGAAGAAATAGGAGAGAAAGGGCTGTTTTTTTCATTACTACTACCTTATTAATATATAAAAGCCATGATCACCACCTATACAATGCATCATGGCAGCTTGTCAAGCGACGATACCTGATCCTCCTAGAGAAGAAGCGCCTTCTTTATACACGATACTTGTTTAAGAAAAAAGAGACGATCAAACATAGTTTGGAAGTACCACCTAGAACTTACCCCGAAGCTCACGGTCGGTCTCCCGCCTGATATCCCGCTCTCTGAGCGCCTGTTTCTTGCCAGCAGCCTTTTTATGTTTGGCAAGCCCGATATCCACTTTGGCAATATTCCGCTTATTAAAATAGATCTTGAGCGGCACAATGGTGATCCCCTTCCTTGAGATATCCCCAATAATGCGAGAAAGCTCACGCTTAGTAAGCAGCAGTTTTCGCCGACGCCGCGTATCCTCTTCCTTTTTTGAAAATGCTCTTGCGTAGGGGCTGATATGGCAGTTAATCAGAAATAGCTCACCTCCATGCACCGTGGCAAAGGAACCGGTCAGCGATACCGTTCCTGCCCGCAATGATTTCACCTCATCACCGGTCAATACAATCCCTGCTTCAAGGCGATCAAGAATATCATAATCGTGAAATGCTTTTTTATTCTGCGCGATAACCCGCATGCTCTTCCCCCTGAACTTTATGTTGCATAGCCACCTGATGCGCCTTTGTTGCCACTGAGCGCACTACTTCTTTGGATTTGAAAACCGTGTTGATCACCTTGGTTTTACCGGTAAGCATCATAGAGGCTACCTTCCTTACGATCGGATAGGCAAGCAGGCTCAACCCAATACCAAGAAGATTACCTCCAATTATAAACGCCCAAAATGAAAAACCTGAGAAACTCACGTAGTTTGAAAGCAGCTCATTTCCTTTGGAAACCCATGAAGGATTCCAGGCATAATGATTCCAACCAAAGAATGAGAGCGTCCAATCACCCAAGAGATACGACAACCCATACACCGGCACCATTGTCCATGGATTATTGATCATCACCGATACCGCCAATACCACGGAGAAGTTCAAAGCAAAGAGCCACGAGAAAAGAAACACTATCGCCGTATGAAAGCCAACAAAAGGAGAAAAGGCAATATAGATGCCCATGCAGCAGGAAAGCGTAAATTTCCAAACCGATAGTTCATGCTGCAAAAGCCGAGCGAACATTTTTTTTACCCATATCATCATACAATTCTCGTTGCTACCTTGTTTTGGCCGCCCTACTATCAACTTCATTTGAAATAGAGCGCCATTTGTATTACCCTAGCGTTATTGTTGGACCCTTAGTGAGAATGAGAGCAAACCTATGAAAATAACGTCTATATTTACCCTTTTCAGTGTACCGATTTTCGCATTACTGACAAGCATTTCCCTCGAAGCCTTGAGCGTTATTCCCTGCACAATCCAGTTTCCAGAGAAGATATCCACGGTTCCCACCATACGTATCTACTGTGGAGGCAAGATCATCCCATCCACGATCGATCAAACCAGCAAAACACTCACCTTCAGCGTTCCCAAATATGGAAATCAGGATCAATTTAAGCTGTTGGTCACTGAAACGATCGATTTTTCCTTCTATCTATCGAAATATCAGCCCAAAACCAACAACACGGCCGCCTACGTAAAGCTCAAGGATGGGCAACCCTACTACCTCTTTACCTTCACCAACCTCCCCACTCCTGAAGGAAACAAGGGTGGCGTATCCTACAAATGGCATATTGATAAGGTAACCAATCATGATAAAAATAATAAAATCTCTGATGATGCGATCATCCTTTGTATGCCGCCCGATTGGATTCATTCCATGAGCAACACCAATGCGTTTGAGCTTCCTACTATCTCGATCAAATCATCCGTCTTAGAATCAAGCAGCTCTGAGAAAGAGTTTTTTGAACGAGCCGTTAAATTCCAACTTGCTGCCATTGATTCCGATACCATGCATGATCCTTCAGCAGATGTAATCAAGCAGGAACAAAATCGAATCATGATTGCGGCACCAACGGCGTAGCCCCATGAAACAACCATATATCACCCTCGGCATCGAAACATCATGCGACGAAACAGGAGCAGCGGTTTACCACCAAGAAAAAGGACTCCTTTCCAATGCTCTCTTTTCGCAAATAGATCTTCATAAAAAATTTGGCGGCGTTGTCCCTGAAGTTGCCTCACGATCACAGCTTGAAAAAATAACTCCCATTGTGCGCAGTGCGCTTGAGCTCGCCAACGTTTCACTTGATGAAATTAATGTGATTGCAGTCACGAACAAACCGGGATTGCCCGGCTCGCTGCTCGTGGGCCTTTGCTTTGCAAAAGCAATCGCATTCGCTCGCGGCACAAAACTGATTGGCATCAATCATCTAGAAGGGCACGCATTCTCAGCATTTCTCGATCATGATATTCCGTTTCCTCATCTGTGTATCACCGCATCCGGTGGGCACACGTCCTTATATCTCGTGCGCGGGCTTGGCGCCTACACCGTGCTTGGACAAACCATTGATGATGCCGCAGGCGAAGCGTTTGATAAAGTGGCAAAACTTTTGGAACTACCTTATCCGGGCGGCCCTGAAATTGAAAAACGGGCAGGCATGGTGGACTTTGAAGATTTCTTTTCCTATCCACGCGCTAATCCACACAGCATAGATTTTAGTTTCTCCGGCCTCAAAACCGCGGTGCTGTATGATCTCGTTAAACAAGGGGCCTACGATATGAAGAGCAAAACGCTACTGAATAAAGATGACGCATTCAAAAACCGCGTTGCAAGCTCGTTGCTCGTCTGCATCGCCGATATCTTTATTCAAAAACTACGCATGGCACTAAAGGCACATCCTGAAATGAAAGCCGTAACCTTCGTGGGCGGCGTCGCCTGCAACAAATATATTCGCGAACGGCTAAAGACTTTCTGCAAAGAACGTGGCCTACCCCTCTTTATCCCCGCACCCCAATTCTGCACCGACAACGGCGCCATGGTCGCCTTCGTAGGCAACTACAAAGCAATACAGGGTAAATTCTCTACTTTAGAATTGGACATTCTAAAGTAGCAGATCAGTCAACGTCTGCCATAGATGGTGATGTTGGGCTTTCTCTTTTACCTGCTTTGCCAGTTTCTTCTACGGGTATTTGTTCAGGTATTTGTTCATTTGCATTTGAAATAGCCATAAAGACTTCTTCATATAACGTTTTCTTATCTGCTGGAGCTTTATCAGGATGATATGTTCGAGCAAGCTTTTTGTATTTTGAGCGCGCTTCTGTCCTAGATGGCACACGGCTAAAACCAAGTATCTCATACCATTCAAATGTTGATATCTCAGGAGAAAGCCCCAACTCTCCTTTTACCTCATCGCTCAATTGAAATGTTACTTGAATTCCAACCACTCTCTTGCGCCGTTTCCATTCTTCATATTCCTTGCGCCATTTTTCTTCTTCCTTGCGCCATTTTTCTTCATCACTGACGCCAAACCGCCTCCTAATCCATTCCTCAGTCTTGCGTTTTCGTTCTTCTTTGACTCTCTCCTGTTTCTCCTGATAGCTTTTAACTTTTTCAGGCATAAAGATACTCATCAAGGCACCCGCTACAATGCCCCCCGTAGACTGACCAAGATTAAACATAAGATATCGTTTGGTCTGATCACTGCACCCTCGAAACGTCAAACATCGGAACAGCGATACTTTCTCCTTCACGAAGTAACGATATCCGAGCTCTGTAGCAATAAAATTAAGCCAATCAAGCCGTGCATCTACTACTTCAAAACCAATAGTTACCAGAATCTTTCCCAAGCCAACTGCCGTGCCCAACACAAAGTTAGCAAGATAGGCCTGTTTTTTTGAGCACCCTCTGCCACTCAGGCAATCACGTGATTTTTCCAGCCAATCGACTGCTTTATTGAATATTTTTAGTTTTTCAGCCCACGGTAGTTTTTGCTTCCGCAACCCTTTGATCTTATTGTAAGCTTCCCGAAATGCCGACTCTGATGATTGTGGCGCTGTCGGCGCACCTTCTTGGCCAATAGCAACTTGCATCGAAAGCAACGCGATCATGATTAAAAGATTCTTCTTCATCCCTCTTCCCCTTTTTTAAATGTATGGACTACCTTCTATTACCATTGATCCTAGCGGATTTAATGCCTAAAATGCAATGGATTTGGGCTGATTAAGCCATGGAAGGCCATTGTCATGGGGGGGGGGAAGCGGATGTTACGATTAGATCGCTATATTCGAAACTTACTATCATTTTCTTCGGATATTGATTCTTATATTCCATATTGTGCGACCTACACAGGCGGCACGAAGATATTGCGTGCCCAATATCTTCGATACAAGGGCAAAAAAGGGAAGTTTCCCTTTTTGATCCCTCTTGCGCCTAAAAGGATGGACACTCGCCTACGGCTACGGACCACCTTAGACGCGAATGAATAACTCTTTATAAGCAGAAATTCCTCACTCCGTTCGCCCTGAGCTTGTCGAAGGGTCGTACAACGCTGGATATAAATAATCTATGGGAAGGGAAATTTGCATCAAAAATATATGCGATCCAAAAGCTATTTTTTATTTATTATCTCTGGATCCTTCGACCCTTCGAGAGGCCTCAGGACAGGCCCACCTCGAGAAGGTCCTTTAGTCCCGAGCACTGTCGAGGTGGTCAGGACGAACGGGGGGGGATTCCGATGTTGCGATTAGATCGACACATCCACTATTTCTTAATGAATCATAATTTATAAGTTAAAACATTCGAAGCCCAAGGTGGTCCGAGCCGAAGGCGAGTGTCCATCCTTTTGGGCGTGGAGGGATTAACAAGGGAGATCTCTCCCCTTGTTTGCCCTTGTATCGAAGATATTGGGCAAGCAATATCTTTGGGCTGCCTGCATAAGGCAAGAATGATTTTGATTAAAATTTAATGATGCCTAAAAAAGAGTATGTTGCTAACCCGCCTCCCGCGCAGGGACGCGATTCCCGCGAAGGGATCTACCCACTTGGTCGCTTATTAATCGAATCAAGAAAGTCTTCGTTTGTTTTATGCTTACGCATCTTATCGATCAAGAACTCCATGCCTTCAACGGTATTCATCGTTGCTAAGAATTTCTGCAAGACCCAAACCTTATTCAGATTCTCTGGTGTATGCAGGAGATCTTCACGACGCGTACCCGACATCAGCAAGTCGAACGCTGGGTAGATACGACGGTTTGAAAGCTTACGGGTCATATGCATTTCCATATTACCAGTACCTTTAAACTCTTCGTAAATCACTTCATCCATACGTGAACCGGTGTCCACCAATGCGGTTGCAATGATCGTTAATGAACCGCCCTCCTCTGTGGTACGTGCTGCACCAAAGAATCGCTTTGGCCATTGCAATGCATTCGCATCAATACCACCAGTCAGCACCTTTCCGGATGACGGCGCCGTGATGTTATACGCACGAGCTAAACGGGTAATAGAATCCAAAAGGATCACCACATGTTTGCCTGATTCCACCATACGTTTTGCTTTGTTAAGCACAAGCTCCGCTACTTGCACATGCCGTTCAGCTGGCTCATCAAACGTGGAACTAATCACTTCAGCACTCGTACCTTTGACCGCGCGCTTCATATCAGCAACCTCTTCTGGTCGCTCATCAATGAGCAAGATCATAAGATGTTCATCGGGATGGTTTTGAATAATCCCTTTTGCAATCTCTTTGAGCAACAATGTTTTACCCACTTTTGGCGGTGCCACAATCAAACCACGCTGCCCTTTACCAATCGGCGTAAAGAGATCCATGATGCGAGTTGATATTGCCGTGGGGCTAAACTCAAGATTAAATTTTGAATGCGGATGCTCCGGCGTTAGTCGTTCAAACTTTGGACGATCAGCCATTGTCATCGGATCAGAATCGTTCACATTGTTAATTTTTAAAAGTGCAAAATATTTTTCACCATCTTTTGGTTTCCTGATCACGCCAGAAACCATATCGCCAGTACGCAACCCAAACCTACGAATTTGTGAGGGAGAAACATACACATCGTCCGGTCCACTCACGTAATCATACTGAACAGAACGAAGGAAACCGAATCCATCAGGAAGCCTTTCGAGCACACCGTGCACTTCCATTTCCATATCAGGATGCTCTTGCACATATTTAATTTTCTCAGCCAATGCATCTTTCCGTAGAAGGCCAGCACCAACAATGCCCAACCTGCGTGCCAAGATATTGAGCTCGTTTAAAGACAACTCTTCCAATGGGCGTTTTTCGAGTGCCACGTACCCTGCATCACCATTGCGTTGTTGATGACCACGCTGTTCATATGGTCGCCCCTCTGATCCTTTCGAATACGGTTGGCGATGTTGCTTATTGCGCTGCTGCCCTCGTGGGTATTGCCTTCGTTGCTGCCCTTCTTGACGGGGTTGTACTAAATTCATCGTTTTATTGTCCTTTGCATCTGGTGCATTATTTTTATTAGCATGAGCTTTCGCCTCTTTCGTTTCTGTAGTAGGTTTTTCCGTTTTTTCAGACGAGGATTCTTCCTTCTCTACTCCCTTTGCAGCCGTTTCTTTCAGTTCGGCTGTGCTCGGCGTCTTGTCCGGCGTAGCTTCATGCGAAACCTGGGTATCTTCTACTACCTCTGGTTCATTTTTCTTCTCTTTCATACCTCTTCCTCCTTCGCTTGTCCGGGCCTACCAGCTCTGCAAGCTACGGCGGACAGGCTCCTTTTTTTATTAAAAAAATAACGTATCATCCTTAATCACCCCTTAAAAAATTTTTACTATAACTAACAAATGGGATAGCAACGGGATTCCTGCTTACTTCAATAGAATAATCATTTGAACTCATAGAGTATGGATTTCACTGCTTACCTATAGAGGCATATACGCATAACGTGAACATTCTGTATAGATACGCGTGTTTTTAGCAGTCCCTAATCCCTGCTTTGCACTACTGCCTTTTTTATGCCTTTTTATCGCGATACAACAACATCATTACAGGGCTTGCAATATAAATGGAAGAGTATGTACCAATTATAATCCCTACTAACAATGCAATGGAAAAATCTCGTAACGCTTCTCCCCCTAAAATCAACATTGATAGAACAGTCAACCCAGTCGAAACACTGGTTAATATCGTCCGTCTCAATGTTTGGTTAATACTAATATTAACAATCGTGCCTAATGATTCATGCGACAATTTTGCTAAGTTATTTCGAATTTGAGAAAAAATAACGATCGTATCGTTAATCGAATACCCCATAACGGCAAGCACGGCCCCAATCACATTAACCGATATCTCCCGATTCAAAAGTAAAAATACGGCAAGCATGAGTATCGCATCATGGAACAATGCCATAACTGCCCCAAGTGCAAACCCGAACGACCAAAAGCGAAGGGCTATATAAAGAAGCATCGCAATCAGCGCAAACACGATCGCACGAATCGATTTGCCACGCAGCGCCTCACCCACACCGGGCCCCACTGCCTCACTTTGCAAAATCGTTACCTGCACATCCTTCATTGATTTTTCAATTACCTGCTGCATACGTTCTGCAACCGAACCAAGCTCTTTAGCAACTTCTTCTAGTTTAACGCGAACAAGCAGTTCATTATCAGCAAATTCACGAATCACCGCACCTTCCCAGCCATTTTTATCAAGAATATCTTTGATGGCAATGGAACTGACCGGCTTACTAAAACGAAGAAGCACCTGCGCACCACCCGTGAAATCTACGCCATAGCGAAACACTTCGCCCGTTGTGCGTTTCTTATAGACCGCAAAGCCAATAAAACCCCCGATCAAAAACAAGGATATAAACGCCGTTACTGCACGGTATTTTACAAAATTAATCATAGGAAACTCTCCGCCCATCGAATATATGTATAGATTTACTCATTGATTTTACAATATAGGCATGTTTTAGCATGTATCTTTACCTAACGCAAGATGCTTGTAAAAAAAGATTACGCACCAGTTGGTCGGACAGATACGTATTTTCGTCCCTTTGGCCCATAATGGAATTTGATCAACCCAACAGCTTTTGCAAACAATGTATCGTCGCCACCACGTCCCACACCATCACCAGGATGAATGCGCGTGCCACGTTGACGTACAATAATTTCGCCACCATTTACATGCTGACCATCAAACAACTTCACACCCAGCCGCTTACTCTGACTATCGCGACCGTTCCCTGTAGAACCACCAGATTTACTTGTTGCCATTATATAATCCTTTTATGTCCTGCCATATTCACTGATTTTTAGAAGAATTGACTCGTTTTAAAGAAGAGATGTTTCACAACATTCCTCCCCAGTATGCCAATCCAATGGGGATAAGTCAATTTTTTGGGGACGCTCAGCCCTTCACCACCTTAGCAGGGTAGGTGGGGCAAAACAGCCCTTATATCACTCTTTAGCAGTCAAGGTAAGATATTGGCCTTCCCGCGCAGGCTGCAACCCAATTTGGTATTTCTCAGTAACGTTTTTGATCGCTAGTAAATGCGTTCTGCCCGCCGTCTCAATATCCGAGACCGCTGCGGAAAGAGTAATCTTCTTCACATTAAACTCTCGCTCCACACGCTGCAATGTGTCCACAATACCCTTTCTGGCCACCAAAAATGTTTCGGCATATTCTTTTTGATCATCCGGATACGTATCCGCTAGCAATACCCGCATGTTGGGATTCAGAAGGGTTTCAGCTACCCCATTCCCTAGAAGCGTCATAAAATCATTCTCCAACTCCTGCTTAGCATCCTCATAGGCCTCTTGACCTAATGTACGCAATGGTCGCTTTTTCGAATGCTTACGATACCCCAGCAGACTGGCGGTAGCCGTGATTGCAATCAGGCTCGCCGCTCCTGTAATGAGACGTGTTCGTTCCCGGTTTGTGCATTTTTTTTGTCTGCGAACACATCGTAAATACCCCTCAAATCGCCCGAATGAATCTCTCATTTTTTTGACTATCTGGTTAGTTGCCACGCTTGGCGCAGCATCTGCCATACCCACAGAAACTAAAACACCGGCAAATAGAACATTTCTGACCTTCATACGCTCCCCCTTCTGCTTATAATGAATCTAAATCCTACCACCCTGTTCTTCGCTGTGCCCGGCATAGCTCCCTAGGAGCGAAGCCTGGGAAGCCCTAGCGCAAGCAACGCAAAGTAGAATTTCACCTATTAACGTAACAAAATAGCCACTCATTTTACCAGAGTAGCCACCTTGACAGAGAGCAACGGCCACCATAAACTGCCAAGACAGTACTGAAAACCCAACCAAAAAAGGAGTTTATATGCGCACGCTCACCCTGATCAAATTGGCCATTTTATTCCTGCCAACCACTCTTTTGACCAATCATATCGATACGCCATTCAATAAAAAACTGTTCACGCTCGCCTATGATCACCGCTCCTGGGGATCACCCGAATCGCGCTCGGGAAACGGATCCACGCTCCATCGCACGATGCTCATACGCCCGTTTATTGCCAGCTTAATTAAGGATCTAAACATTAAAACCCTCCTGGATGCCCCCTGTGGTGATTTTAACTGGATGAAAGAAATTAACCTTTTGGGGATCAACTATATCGGCATGGATATTGTGGATGAGCTTATTCAGAAAAACATCGAGCAATATAGCGCTCCAAATCGACGGTTCGTTCCATATGATATTATCAACCAATCGCTCCCCCGGGTTGATCTCATTATCTGCCGAGATTGCACCCAGCATCTGCCTGATAATGGGGTCCGCACCCTGATTAATAACATCAAAAAAAGCGAATCCCGCTACCTTTTGACGAGCAACTACCCGCATATTGAGGAGAATAAAGATCTTGAGAATATCTACAATGCCTCGCGAATTACATACCGCGATTTACGAAAGGCACCATTTAATTTCCCCGAACCGATCGTTGCCTTCCCGGAGGGGTTTGAGAGTAAAATTCTGTGCCTATGGGAGATAAAAGATCTCCCCTCATTTGAGTGAGGGGAGTTGATTTTTATACTAACCTTTGAAATGTTTATTGATCAGCTTCCGGCACCAGTTCAATCTGTTTAATATCTATCGTAACAGGCCAATGTCTTCCGCGGGTAAGTTCGACCCGTATCTTATCACCATCAAAATCTAGGAAAATATCCGTCACTTTATATTGTTCATCCTGTTCTGTTAGATCGATCGACCTAACTTGTTTACCTAAAAACGTTTTCTTGGCTTCCCCTAATTGTCTATCCATTCTTGCCTTGCGACGAGCTCTAACTGGCTTTTTCAATACTCCTACAATACCCCCTACAGGTGCTTGCAATGCCTCTCCCGCGGAATATAGTTCTGGCACCACCGGCCCTCCAGCCTTCTTAAGCACCCCGCCAGTTACGTACATTGCCGCGATCACCGCAACCGCTGTTATCCCAACATCACGAGCCACTTTAGCCGCTTCCCATCGGGTACATTTACCCCGCATACAGCGCTTGAATCGGTCAATGCTAGTACGAAACTGCTTCTTAGCTGCAGTTGCCGTTTTTTTGACACGCCCTTCTTGCGCAGCCTGAACAGGCACCGAACTAACCATGAACGTTGCTGCCAGTAAGACAGCTACAAGATGAGTCTTCTTCATAACCTTCCTCCTTCGCTTATCCGGGCCTACCGGCTCGGCAAGTTCCGGCGGACAGGCCTTGCGTGAATTTTATTGAACCATACCTTCCATGCTCATTCTACCAAAAATGGCCGGTAGATAGCAATAATCGAGAGATCCTCAGGACAGGCGGAGAGGCTACTTGGAAACTTCCTTCCAATCCGCTCCATGCCGGATCGTAACCGCCAATGGCACATCCCAGTCGACGATTCCCTCAAGCGTCTCTTTTACCACACGCTCAACAGCTTCGCGCTGTTCCTGAGGCGCAGCAATTAAAAGCTCATCATGGATCTGAAGAAGGATCTGCGCACCATCATCCTCTTTTTTGAATCGTTCATGAAGCGCGATCATTCCCTTTTTCATGATCTCTGCGGCCGTGCCTTGGGCCACGGTGTTGATCGCCACCCGTTTTGCCTCTTGGTAGAGCACCTGATTTTTTTCATAGATCCCGGGAATATAACGGCGGCGCCCCCAGTAGGTGGTCACGTATCCGTTTTTTTCCGTCTGCTCAATAACTTGATCCATCCATGCGCGCACTCCCGGATACTGGGCAAAATATTTTTCGATGTAAATTTTCGCATCCTTGAACGGAATATTGAGATCTTTCGATAGCCCATACGGAGTGAGCCCATACAAAATGCTAAAGTTAATTCGTTTACCAATCTGCCGCTGCTCATGCGTTACCACATCAAATGGCACATCAAATAGATGGGCCGCCGTTTCTCGGTGAATATCTCGCCCATTTAAAAACGCCTGCTTGAGCGCAGCATCTTGCGAAAGAAAGGCGAGCACACGAAGTTCAATCTGTGAATAATCAGCAGAAATAAATAGCTTGCCTGGATCTGGCTTGAACGCAGCGCGGATCTCAATCCCCACCCCTGATGCAGGAACATTTTGCAAATTGGGATCCATACTTGATAAGCGTCCGGTGGCCACACGCGTTTGGCTAAACGTAGTGTGCACTCGATGATCATGAGGATTAATGTAATGAGGCAACGCTTGAATATAGGTTGTTTGTAGTTTAAAAAGTTCACGATATTTCATGAGAAGCGCCGGAATGGGATGCATCGGTGCAAGTGCGGCAAGCACTCCCTGATCGGTGGAATAGCCACTTCCCTTTAATCGTTTTTTCTGTGGCGGCAGTTTCAAATCATAAAACAGAAGCTGCTCAATTTGCCGCGGAGAATTTAAATTAATGGCGGCATGTTCAGGACCAAGCATCGCCATAATTTCCTCCTCAATGCGCCCAAGAGCTTTACTGATCGTTTGATCCAGCTGCGCAAGAAATTCACGATCCACAAAAATGCCCCGCTTTTCCATCTCATAAATCACCTGCAAGACTGGCATTTCAATAGTATAAAATAACGAATCCATCCCCTCTTTTTTCAAATCTTTTTCAAACAGTTTGGTGAGCTTAAACGTTTGATACGCATCATTGGCTGAATAGTAGGTGGCATCAGCAAGCGGCACATAAGAAAAGTTGGGCAATTTTTTTGCTTTCACCATCTCATCAAACGTGAGCATATGTTCGTCAAAATAAAACGCCGCAAGATGCTTCAACCCAATACGCTGCCAATCCCGAGTCACCAAGCTAGCCGCAATTAATGAATCAAACATTACACCGCGCAATGCTATGCCATGCGTAGAAAAAAGAAGCTGATCAAATTTCGCATGGTGCAAATATTTTTTAATGTTCGGATCTTCTAAAACCGGTTTGAGCGCAGCACGCACTTCCTGGTAGCTCAGCTGGGGCTCATCAGTTTCATGCGCAAATGGAATGTAGTAGGCTCGATCTGCTTGCATGCACAATGAGATGCCCACCATCTTTGCTTGCAATGGGCGTACTCCATCAGCCTCGGTATCCACCGCGCATTCACCGTGCTCTTTAATCTCCTGCACCACTGCCGCAAGTTCAGCCGATGTTGCAACCCTTCGAAAATCATGCTGCTTGATTGCCGCAATTTTTTCTTCAACAAGCGCTTCCCGTTGCTCTTTCGTGATCCCCGCATCTTCAAGCAAACTTTTAAATTCAAGCTCTCGAAAAAGAGGACGCGCCTTGATCCACTGCGCAGGATCAAATTCTAATGATCGCCGGCCAATACCCATATCCACATACTGCAAGAGAAATAGATCACGGCTTAAAAAGGCTTTTTCTTTATTCACTTCAAGCGCATTTTTAACGCGCGGCTTTGCAATAGTATCCAAGCGCGCATACAAATCGTCCAACGAATCAAACTGAAGCACAAGCTCTTCCGCTGTTTTTTTGCCGATACCACGCACACCGGGAATATTATCAGAGACATCGCCAAGCAACGAAAAGTAAAACGGAAGTTTCTCTACAGCAAACCCCATCTTCTCCTCAAGCGCCTGCTTATCAAGCAGTTGATCTTTAAAGTAATCGTAGAGAAAAGAACTGTTGGTCAGCGCTTGGCCCATATCTTTATCGGAGGTTATATACACCGCATCAAACCCCTTTTTCTGCTGATCTAATGCGAGGGAATACATAATATCGTCCGCCTCATACCCCGATCGTTTTGCTTGATTCAATCCTATCAGATCAGCAAACTCAACGATCTTGGCTTTTTGGTCAAAGAGATCGCTTGGTGGGGGTTGGCGTGTTGCTTTATATTCATCGAACATCTCATGACGCGTAGTGGGCCCCTTACTATCCCATACTAATGAAATGTACTGCGGTGAAAATCGAGCAATCAATCGTTTCATCATGCGGCAAAAACCATACACCGCTTGCACTGGCTCCCCTTTGGTAGTGTGCAATGGCCGCATACCGTAATAAGCACGATACAAAAATGAGGAACCATCAATTAAAAAAACTGTTTTTTTGGGATCAAGTTTCACGTGAAAAGCCTCATAAATATGGCATTATTTAGATTTTTTGTAGTATACCATGCTCATGAAAAAGGGAAACTGGGGGGGAATTACCCAAAAAGCTGCTCCGGCATATCCATCGACATACTATCTTTTCGCTTAATTCCATCTCTATCGGGAAGACCACGACGTTCTCGCACTGCAAAATTGGGATCATCGCGCAACACGCTATCAGCCGGCGGTGGTCTAAGATCGAATAAACCCCGTATACTATCAGAGGTCTCAAGCGGCAGCGTGTCCTGCATTTCCGGCCCTCGTAACGTGCTGTCAGATTTTCTTCGTCTTAAATTCTTTTTTCGAAACGGTCTTCGTTGCCCTTTTGGCCCTGGCGGTTTGACAAATGCTCCCAATTGAATTGGCGGCACCTTCTGCCCATCCCACATAGCACCAAGAGCCGACACACAATATAAGGAGATACTGAATGCAAGAAACATAGCAGCACCCTGCTTGATCAATCGCTCTTTCTGCTCAGGAGAAGCATTCCCTTTCATCACCGCCCTGATATCAGTGCACACTGTTTGAAAGGATCTCTTAATATTCTCCGCCACCATTGATTGCACTGTTATTAAAAGCAAGAAGGATACTGCATAGGATTTTTTCATGATACTCATCCTGTAGGAAATGGGGCTCTATCGAGTTCAAAAAATTTGCTACCCTGCCTATAGCGAAATATAAACGTATTTTTTGTAGACCATGTTTTCGGCAGTTCTGCTGCGAGAGTTTTTAGGTAACTATTCCGCTTTTCCTCGCTATACCAGGTCAAAAATCCTTCAGGCATTCCCTCTTTTGTTGGCGTTAGTATCAAAAACTGTGATTTTTCTGTCTTAACCACCCTTACCGAAACCCTTACTCCAAACCTTTTCTGCCACACAGTTAGGGCTTTTAAAGGAAGAGAGGGCTTAGCCATGTCCTCTTGCGACAATCCACTATTCGTTCTGCCTCTCATGCCACGCAGATACCAAACAGCACTCCCCCCCAGCAAAACAATGCTAAAAGCTAAAACCGCTTTTCCTTTTTTCGTTTCAAAGAAAGCGCGCTCTTTTTTAGCAATAACTTGAGAAGGTGGTACTGACTCCTGCTTGGTACCTAGCAAAGAACTTGTACAACAGAAAAAAATAGAATATAGAACTAATCGCTTTATCATTATCATCAACCCCTTTTTGCCCCTATTAGCAATCTACCGTTCACGCATCCTAGCATTACTTCCCGCCGATCGACAAGCTTTTTGGTATCACAAGCACATTGATCTGCTATACTCTCTACCATGTTTATTCAAGTCCAGCTTCTTAACGGTTTTCCAAAGCCACTCTGGTATCAGCAGCCTGATGAGTGGCAATGCAGTTCCCTCATTGGGTCAATCGTCCATGTTCCATTACGCAATCAACGGGTTGCCGGTATCGTCATCATTCAGCAAGAACAAGCGCCAAAAGTACCGTTTGCCATCAAGCACGCATTGCAACGAGAACCAATGCCAGCAGATCCCTATTATCAAACCTTTATTCAGCAAATCAGCAGCTACTACCAAACCAAATCATTTCATTTCATTAAGCGGATCAAGCAGTTTTTGATGCAAAAGGAAGTCAAAACCGTTCATGCTACCCAAGCAACAAATACTGAACCACCCCCTTCTATCACCCTCACACATGAGCAGCAACAGGTAATCAACTCCCTCACTCCCTATGTGATCAAACCAATATATCATCCAGCGGTCCTTCACGGCGTAACGGGATCGGGAAAAACAGAAGTATATAAACAGCTCATGCAGACAGCAATTACTCAGCAAAAAACAGCACTACTCTTATTACCTGAAGTAAGCCTCGCCCTCGAACTTGAACGGCGACTTCGCAATGAACTTGCTTCCACTACTCCCCTATTTAGTTTTCATTCAGCCACACCAACCAAACAAAAACGATTATTGTGGCAACAGCTCCTTGCCAATAAACCGATAATGATCATTGGTGTGCATCTGCCCGTACTGCTACCTATTGCCAATCTGGGGCTCATTATCGTGGATGAAGAACATGATGTGGGGTACCAAGAAAAGAAACATCCAAAGGTAAACAGTAAAGAGGCCGCCCTCATGCGAGCACGACTAGCCAACATTCCCATCGTTATGGGATCAGCAACTCCTTCAATACACAGCTTGTATAACGTCAAGAAAAAGCAATGGCACTTTTTTCAGCTTAAAAAACGGTTTACCGGAGCCTTCCCTACCGTGCAAACGATCCTTTTAACCGATGGAAAGGAACGGAAACAGTTTTGGATCAGCAATCCGCTTCATGCAGCCATCAAAGATCGTTTAGCAAAAAAAGAACAAACCATTATCTTTTTAAACCGCCGTGGCCATAGCTTCTTTGTGCAATGCAAATCATGCAGCTTTATTATTTCATGCCCTTCCTGCTCAGTGAGCTTAACGCTCCACAGTAATGGTACCCTTATCTGCCACTATTGCGGACACAACACCATGCACCCGGCTTGTTGCCCTTCATGCAAAAAGAAAGAATTTATTAAAAAAGGAATCGGTACACAGCAAGTGGTGACCATTTTACAAAGCCTATACCCAAACGCACGTGTTGAACGAGCCGATCTTGATACTTCAACCAATAAAAAAATGCTCCAGCAGATTATGAGCGATTTTCATGATCAAAAAATTGATATTCTCGTGGGCACGCAAACCATCACCAAGGGATACCATTTTCCTCACGTTACGCTCGTGGGCATTTTGTGGGCAGATCTGAATTTAAGTTTCCCTATCTTTAATGCCGCCGAAACGGCGCTCCAGCAGCTCATTCAAGTTGCCGGGCGTGCTGGACGGCAATCAAATGAAAGCGAAGTAATCGTACAAGCAATGAGAGATCACACCATTTTCGAGTACGTCCACGAGATCGATTATCTCAAGTTTTATAAACAAGAACTAGAAAACCGACAGATGCTCGGCTATCCGCCCAGCAAACGACTCGTTGAAATTGAACTAAAACACACTAACGAGGCAACGGTAGAAAAAGAATCGCGCAAACTGGCAGCCACCCTGCTCACCGATCAACAACGCAACAAATTACCTATCACCATCCTTGGGCCCGCAAAGCCCCCAGTTCATAAAATAAAAAATCTATTTAGCCGGAAGATTTATATAAAAGCTGCGCAAATCGGTGATATTATTCGTGCATATCAGAAAATTAATCAGAAAAACTATGTAAGCTCCATCTTTTTTACCCCCAATCCATCGCAATAAAACGAGCGGGTTTTCACCCGCTCGTTCTTTGTTACTTTTCTCGTTTTCTAGCGATCTTTAGGATCATCGCCCCCACAAATGCCGTCGCATCCCTTGGTAAGCTCTGCACCATCACCGATCCCAATATTCAAGCTACCATGAATGCCGTTTTCACCGGCCAATTGGTAGGTTTCTTTCATAGCTTGCAACGTAGCGTCAACCATTTCATCACTGCTAGAACTATCCCCACGTTGCGCCACTTCTGCTGTTATATCAATTGCTTTAGCCCACACCTCTTCATCACAAGCAGCGTCTCTCGTAATGGTCATCGTAAACACAATGGTGTTGGCTTCTTTTTTAATATCATCCAAACTAACTTCCTGCTCAGCATACATAGCACCCGAAAGTAGTAATGCAGCGCTGAATACAATCTCTTTTTTCATGAGAACTCCTTACATAAAATTGATTACAAAATTAGTGAAAACTGGGCAAAGCATAGCAAACCTATAGGAATAGTCGACTCAAACAAAAAAACACTGTCTATAATGTTTGAGCTCGGCAATAGATTCTCTAATATCCGCAAGTGCACGATGTGTTTCCGCTTTATTAAACTTCACATTCGGATCATCTGGATACCAGCGATTCACCAGCTCTTTGATCGTCGAAACATCAATAATACGATAATGAAGCAGTTCGAGAACCTGCGGCATATAGCGGGCAAGAAACACCCTGTCTTGCCAGATAGAGTTACCGCACAGTGGTGGCGGCTCATCATTCGAGCAATATTTTTCAATGAATGCCACGGTTTGCGCGTGCGCATCTTCAAGCGATGTACTGGATTGTTTCACTCGCTCAATCAGATCTGACGCAGAAAATAATGCTTTCACTTCATTGCTCATACGATCAAGAACGGCATCATCATGATGAATCACCAACGAAGGTCCCTCATGCAACACCTGCAAATTATCATCGGTTACAATAGAGGCGATTTCCAAAATAACATCACGTTCCGGATCCAAACCGGTCATCTCTAAATCAATCCAGAGTAATGTTGTACTGCGATCCACGGCACTCCTTTACACCAATAGGAAGTAGGAAATATGTTTTTAGTAATACCAGATGCGCAATGAATTGCAATCGCCACCTGTTTTGCCTTATCTAGAATAGCCGCTTTCCCACCAAGTTCTTCGACTACACCAGGAATCTTTCCCCTGAGTAGAAGTGGAATATCTCTCGTATATAGCGCGCTGATATGCAGTACTGCGCTTGCTACTGCCGACAATAAGCCATCAATGTTAATTGCCTATACAAGTGGGCAAAACGTACACAATTATCAAAATTTCATAAATATAGCACCGAACGAATGAAACAGATAAAATCGTATCATTGTAAAAACGATTAAATAAGTAATAGTGTGGGTAATGTATAAAACTAAGGAGAAAAATGAACTATAAACATATAGGCTTTCTGTTTATTATTTTATCGTGCTCGATACTATTTTTTTTCTTATACCAAAGAGTTGGTATCAAACCGGCACAAGTCCAAATCTATCCTGATGGGCTTGGAGCTCTACCGTGCGACTTCATTCTAAAGAGCGCAACAAATATGCCTGAACCGCTACATCAAGAGGTAACACGTTGGATCCAGAGTCATAATAAGTTAGTGTCAAAACTGTTAACAATACCAAACTTAACCTCTACAGCAATGTTGAAAGATTTCAAAAAATCATTAGCTGCTGAAATAAAGGATATAAATCTGAGTAAACATAACTATATTTTTGACATTAATTCTGAAAAGACCCCTGCGGTAATAAAGATAGCTGGCATTCCATCTCGCATTTCAAGCAGAATAAGCTCACTCGGATATGATCCCCACTCGAGCAAGTTACGCAAAAAGGATGACCTTATCTATCACGCAACCAGAAAGGCTATTCCCACACAACAGCACATTGCCGGAGTAGCAACCCAAATACTCCTCAAACAACTACAAAGTAAGCTTATATCTCCTGTAAACACATACTTGTATCATATTCCTGATCGCCCAGAGACTTGTGATGATAACAATTATATTGTTGTACAGGAAAAATTGGCTGGCTACGTACCTTTTGCATCATTAGATAATGCGCTCAAAAGAAAATTCCTCACCTCTATACCTCTGGCAGAATTGTATCGTGCGATCAAATTCGCCAATTTGTGGGACATCTCGGAGGATAATATCTGGGTACATGAAGATATGGATAAAATTGCCTATCCGGATGGGGAAAAGCCTAACAATGAAGGATATGGCAAAAATGCTCGCTGGAAGGTTGCAGTCCTTGGACATGATCTTGATAAGGCAAAATACAATATCAGAAACTGGTACGATGGTGGCCATAGAAAATTCGAAGCAATACTCAAAAACTATTCTCCCGAATTGGTAGATGCGTGGAATGAGCTCTACAGCAACGATCCAGAAGTGCAATAGAAATAGCCAGTGTGCAACACACAGACTTTACCTGCCCCACACAAATCAGTACGCTATTCTGCATACACTAATAAAAACTAAACAATCCGGGAGTGGTAATGCCGAAATTGCGCGTTGGTATTTGTATGGGAGGAAAATCCATTGAACGAGAAGTATCGTTCAATTCTGGACGCACGGTCTGCGATCATCTCGATTCATATCAATACGACGTGATTCCGATCTATCAAACTATGGCAGGCATTCTTTATATTCTTCCATGGCATTTTCTACATCGTGGTAAAACAACCGACTTTGAAAACCGTCTTGAAAAAGAGGCAGAGAAAATCATCTGGGATGATCTGAAGGATCGCATCGATTTCATGTACATCGCCATGCATGGCCGGTACGCAGAAGATGGTATTTTGCAAGGAACTCTCGAACTTTTGGGCATCCCCTATTTAGGATCTTCCCGACTCACCAGCGCACTCTGTATGGATAAAATTCGCGTCAAGCGAATGCTTGCGCATCATGGCATTGAAACACCGCGTGACATCGTATTCGATCCTCATGAGATCGATACCATGAATAGCCAAAACCTTATCGAACTCACACAAACAAACAATCTCCCCGCGCCATGGGTAGTCAAACCATATCAGGAAGGATCAAGCCTCGGCATTAGCGTGGTAAATGATCCAGCACACCTTCTTACTGCCATTAAACAAGCAAGCACGGTACATCCAACGAAAGCACAAGCCGTTTTGATTGAAGAGTATATTACCGGCATGGAATTCTCCTGCATTACCCTCTACGATTATAAAAAGCAGGAATATATGCCACTCGTGCCCACAGAAATTATCCCCGAAGAAGGGACCGCCCTTTTTGATTATGACCAAAAATATATGCCCGGGCGCGCTACAAAATTCACCCCGCCACGCTGCGCAAAAAAGATCATTTCAAAGATTCAACAGACGTGCGTAGCCGTTATGAAACATCTAGACATCAAAACTATCTCTCGCATCGATGGATTTGTGACACCGGATAATCGTGTTATAATCGTGGACCCAAACACCTCTTCTGGTATGGCACCGTCGAGCTTTTTATTTCGTGAAGCCGCTGCAATGACCAACATGAATCACACCGAACTAATTAACCATCTTATTGAAACCGATTTAGCACGATATGGTATGATGGATCGTATAAAGAATAGTAGTGACCAAACAAAAAGAACCGCAAAAAAACTCCGTGTGGCCGTGCTTCTTGGCGGCCCATCACGTGAACGAGAGATCTCGCTAGAATCAGGCAGAAATATCATCTACAAATTGTCTCCACATCAGTATGAAACCACCCCAATATTTGTAGATATACATACAGACCTCTACACCATCACCACCGCACAGCTCGTTCTTAATTCCACGAAGGAGATCACTGAGCACATTCAGCCAGACCAACAAATTACCTGGCATTCCCTCAAAGAGAACTATGATTTTGTGTTTATCGCATTGCACGGAGGGGTGGGAGAAAACGGCTCAGTACAGGGGATGCTTGAAATGCTTAGTGTTCCGTATAATGGCTCATCGGTACTTGCAAGCGCACTCTGCATGGATAAATATAAAACGGCACAGTATTTGAAAGCAGCCGGATTTGAAACACCCAAGCAAGCTCTTGTACAGAAAAAACAATGGAACAATACGAAAGAAAATCTCCTCGAAGAAATCCGTGCAACAATCCCTGCTCCCTATATTGTGAAACCAACCGATGATGGCTGCAGCATGATGGTACAAAAGGTTGTTACGAAGGATCTTGAAACTGCCATTGCCGCTATTTTTTCGCAAGGAAAAACAACGGCACTCAT
>JAUUXD010000049.1 GCA_030588705.1 bacterium
GGTTCAAATCCAACCCCCGCAACCAAATTTCAAATGGACGTCATACTCACAGGGTTTTGCCCTGTGTTTTTTTTTGCCCTTATCCCAACCACCCTCATTGACAATGAAACGCATAAATGCGTAGAATGGATCGGTTGAATCATTAAATGCATAGGGGTTAGCCATGAAAAAATCATATCTACTTTCACTCGTTTGTCTTGTTACCATCTCCGGTAGCTGTTTAGCCATGGAGGAAGAGAAGGCCCTTCTTGACAGGTACATTGAAGAATTTAAAGCTCTTCCAGAAGAGGAAAGGGTTGCAAAAATAGCAAGAAAGGATTTTCTTGAGGGGCACGTGGCCGAAGATTCTGCTATTGCAGAAGCATTTACACGGCACCCTGAAAAACGAGTCGAGCTCTATAGGCATGTTCAAGGATTAAAACCTCAAATTAGAGCCTACTGTTTGCATCGGCTTGATGATATCTATCAGGAATTTTTGAAGACATTCGAACAAAAACCCACTAACAAACGAGGAAGCATAACCTTCGATTATCAAGAAGGCCGCTTGGAAACATATCTGCTTCCAGAACCAGACGTTGCACTTCTTAAAAAAATGCCCCCAGAACAGGAGGAGCCGTTTTATGTTCTTGCCACACTCATTCAAATGGATGCGGCAGTAAAGCGGTCTGACCCAAGCAGAAAACCTAAAAATCCAAGAGTCTCACGCCTACGAAAACTTATTAGGGCAAAGGCTTAACTTCTCCTACGAATGAACAACTCCGCTTTTTTGAGCACTTCTTTTGCGTTGGCAAACGTCAGTTGCCCTTCTGCTTGATTGTAAGCAAGCCAGGAAAAATCGATATGCTCATGCGAAAGTTCGATTTCCTCAGAGGAAGTTTGAGCGATCAGGAAATAGACCGTTTTTTCAATCAACTCATCTTCTTCGCGAAACACGTATGATAGCTGCTCTTCAAATCCATCCATAATATCAGCTTCCAGGCCGGTTTCCTCTTCCAGTTCACGCAGTGCAGCCTCTTGCTTTGATTCTCCTTCTTCAATCTTGCCTTTTACAAAACCCCAATGGCCATGCGGATAATGCAGCAAGAGGTATAAGCGCTCCCCATCAACAACGCGAAATAAAATTAAACCGGCAGAAAAAATATTTTTCATAACAATCTTTCCTATTCTAAAAACAATAACCGTATACCAAACCATCGATTCGTTCGATAGAGCACCACCATATAGGCACCTGCCAGCGGCCCAAACCAGAACCAAAACCCAAGTTTATGCAAAAATAAAACCCCCATCGTGGCAGGAAGCAGCGTGATGCCATACCATGCCAAATAATACAGCCCAAGAAATGGGACTCCCACCACTATCGTTTGCACAAACGAGCGGCTCATAAAGCGCAGCAGATTACTGATATAAAGCGGCAAGCCAAAAAAGGTATACAGAATAAGAAATAAAAAGAATGTTTGTATGATCCCGGCAATCACCGTTGCTACCACGAGCCCCCCCGCCTTAAATAGATCAATCAAAACCCAGTTGAGCACGGTATTACAAGTCACTGCAAATACTGCTACTAATCCTGGTATGAGCGTATGATGCAGCGCATAATACACATTCAAAAGAATTTTATTAATCGAAAAGAAAAAAAGACCGCAAAGGAAAATAACCAACAAACCCGACGCTTCGTGCACTTGCGCCATACTAAATTTTGAAGAAAGGTAAATCGTTTCAAATATCTGGTGGGAAATAATCATCATAAACATCGTGATAGGCAGCATCATCCACCAAACCAGTTTAGTGGCTTCAAGCAGATAAAATCCAAGCCGTTTGGGCGCATAGGAACTCACGCGAGAAAAATGGGGAAGCAAGATCGTTGAAAATGCAATGGCGAGCACCCCAAGCGGAATCCCCATCCAGCGATTGGCGTAATAAATCAATGAAACAGAACCCTTTGAAAGCAACGAACCAAAGCTCGTGTCAATAAACAAACCAATCTCCATCACGCTCATACTCAAAAAACATAAAACGAATTTCGAGAGTATCGGCAAGAACTGTTTTACGTCAGCCCATGCAATCGCACAAAATCGAAACTGAAGATTTAAATAGGCAATGATATGAGCCAAAAGCTGTATCACCCCGCCAGCCATAATAAACCAGCAGAGCCACTCCACGGGGAGCTTGAACGTCATACACACAATAAGCCCCGTAATATACATAATATTCAAGAGCACTGGCCCAATCGCTGACACAAAAAAATGCCCCACCGCCTGCAACGCCCCCGCTAAAAGAGCGCTTGTTGAAATGAGAAAAATAAATGGCATCAAAATGCGCAAATAGATGGCACCGCTCGCAATCTGCTCAGGAGAAAAACCTGGGGCAATAAGCCTTATAAATGCATCGGCATGCTGTATAGCAACGGCGGTCAACAGAAGAACCATTCCCTCAAAAAATAAAAATCCAAGAAACATCATGCTGCCAATCGCCTGGCGCCCCTCCGATCGCACCCGTTGCACAATCGTTGGCACAAACGCGGCCGATAGCGCCCCTTCAGCAAAAATCTTTCGCAGGGAATTAGGAACCTTCCAGGCAGTAAAAAAGGCATCTGATAAAGCACTTGCCCCCAAAAAACGGGCCTGAATAAGGTCTCTGATCAAGCCAAGCAAGCGGCTCAATAGCGTGAATTTTCCCACTTGGAGCGTTTTTTGAATAATTGATTGCCGTGTAAACATGCTCGATATCCTGGTAACCATTCATCGAATTATTGTACCCCCGTCCTCTACCATCTTCTTCAAGTTTTTCAAAACGTCTTGCATGTCTTTTCTAAACATACGATGGAATATACTACCCCGATTTTTGTTTATACCAACCCCAATTTCAAAAGTGCCCTTATTTCCACCCAATGTCCCCGGTAGCGTGTACAGTATATGGCTTCCGTATGTCTCATTGTGCCCTTTTGTTTGGTCACCAATTCCCAATACGGTATCATCGATGGAAAAAGGGAAATAATGATCACCAGGATCTTTCAAAATATGCGTTATAATATAGTTGATATATGGGTGGTTATGTCTTTTGGTCGCTTCCTTCCCTTCTTGCTCAAGTACATATCTATCAAATCCCTGTTCAATAGTAGCAACCGATAATCCATCCACCGTAGCAACTCGTGTACCCAAGGATCCAAAGCCATGCCTCGTAGTAACTTTTTCTTGCCCAGCATTAAGCACACTACGTATTCTCATCGCCTTTTTTGTCGGAATTGAAGATGCAGCATCCCCCAAAGAAGGAAACTGTTCTTGATAGCACTTCTCTTGGCGTTTCTTTGCAATACTCCGTTGTAACGCTTGCATCAAATGTTGCGATCCCTTTCTCAGCGTACATTGCTCCTCATTTAGTTTTTTCAAAAAATCCTGATCGTTTTTTATCGATAAAACCTTCTCAACATTCCGCTGATAGCACACTGCTAAGTTACAAAAGTTTTGATTGAGATCTGCCTCAATCAACTCTTTTTCCCCTAAAATTTCCGATTGCTCAGCCATCTCAATACACCGCTTCTTAAAAATACGTCGCTCCTTAGCCATACCATCTTTAGCCTGAGAAATGCGCTCTTTCTTTTTTTTCTGGACAGAATTCTGTCCAGAAGATGGTATATGTTGAGACCGCGGTGCTTGTTGATATGATTTACCCTCTGCAGGATCCGTTCCCAATAAGACCGCCCCCGACAGTAATAACATAGTTAAAAGAGCTGCCCTGCTCCTGTATCCACACATAAATTGTTTTATAGTCATCAAAACCCCTTAAAATAACGCACCAATCCCCTAAGTGTGCGAAAAATAAGGGCTTTGTCAAAGTATTATACTGGATTCATCCAGGCAATCGAGCTAAAAGGCCCCTATTCCATGGGCAAAGACCCCGAAACCCTTTTGTTTAACAACGTTTTTTGCTATAATGGGGACAGTATGAAGCATATAACCTGGAGGTATGGAAATTATGAAACGGTCACTATTCTTAAAGTGCATCAACGCTGCGATCTTATTTGGGCTTGTAGCCCCAACAGCGCAGGCATTCTCTGCTACAAATCAAAATGGTTTACGAAAAAGAGCTATAGAGTACGCACGCTCCACCGGAGTAGATTTCGGGAAAGGAATCCGCTCAGCCTACAGAGGTACCGCTTCTGGTCTCAAACGAGTGGGAGCCGGTCTGGCGCTCGGGAGAGAAAAGGCAATTACCCGTGCCAAGAAAGAGCAAGAACATGTGATGGAGGGCGCCAAAGCAGCGCTCAAACGCATGAAAGGCAAAAAACTCAGCAAAAAAGAACAGTATCATTTATATAGTTTTGAAAAACGTACTGGCGCGTTGCTTGCGCTTTTATTTCTTCTGGTAGGAACCACATGGATATTGACGCGACCAACAGATGATGGCGATGTTCCAGGGCCTCCTGGCCCACCACCGGGACCACCAGCTCCAGTTGTAGCACCAGAGCCAAGACCAGCTGAAGAACCACCCGCCCCTCCGCTAACCGCATCAAGGTTTGGTGACCCACTGTCAACGTCTGAAGTCGGCCCACCACCAATTCCAAGTGAAGAGCCTCCTGCTCCTCCATTAGGTGCATCAAGATTAGAAGGCGACCCGTTGTCAACGTCTAGAGTCGGCGAAGCACCAATTCCAAGTGAAGAGCCACCCGCTCCTTCGTTAGGTGCCTCAAGATTTGGCGCCCCGTTGTCAATGTCTGAAGTCAGCCCACTACCAGCAGAAGAAGAAAGCGATGTTTCCACTCCTCCCGACGGCAGTCCAGAGAGGCCACTCTCTCCTAGAGCTCCTACGAAGGAAGAGGAACTTGCACGAGCACTCGAAGCCCGACGAAGAGCCTTGGCGGAATCTGAGTTAGAGGAATCCCGATTGGGAGCATCATCTTTGTTTGGGCCTGAAGCACCCGCTGCTTCATCGCCTGCCCCCTCAAAAAGCGTTGCAGAACTTCACGTAGAAATTAGCAGACTACAAGATAGACGAGAGGATTTCCCGCCCGCTTCGCCTCGGAGAGGACAACTGACTAGTCAGATTAGGCAGTTAGAAGCCGAAATACGCCGAAAAGAACAAAGGGAAACAACAGGAGCTGAAGCTGCTGCAGATTTAGAAGCTCGCAGAAGAAGGGCCGCAGAGCAAGTAAGCTCTGCAGAACGACGCCTAGAAGAAACACCCGTCGAAGGGCCAGAAGAAGAGGAGGATCCCGATTCTTCGTGGTCACAAAGCCAACTTCAATAGTTCCCTACCTCGTTATCACTAAGGCAGTTTTCTAAATATTTCACCCTGTTATACTAAGCAATACATACCAAGCACCACCACAGGGGAATCATGCGTCGCACATTTCTATTTATGGCCACTCTTTTTATAGCATCAACATCATTAGAGGCTCTTAGTGAGCCATCTAATACCGCTCAGTCCTCAAGATTGGCATACTACATTTCCGTCGTAAAAAAACAATTCCAAGGCAAACCGTTAACACGGAAAGAAGCACAAACCCTTTCGTCCCTAAAAAAATGGGCTGTTATTTCTTTAGCCGCTGCCGGAACGCTCGGCACAACCGGCCTCTATCGGCTTTATATGGGACATCCAACAAGCAATGGTGATGCTGCAGTCGAAGACGAATCCGTCTCCGCCAAGGCTATGCCGGACACAGCGGCGGAGGGGGAAGAGGAAACAAATTGGGATGATGATCCTGAGTATGTATACAAACCATCTGCTGATGAGGAACAACAACTCCAAGAAAAATTAGCTCCAAAGTTGGCTCCTATTTTGGCTGGAGACGAACAAGATGATCCAGAAGTCATTCCGCTAGGATCACAAGAAGTTCCTGAAGGGCTTGCTGCAGCATTAAAACAACGCAGAAGGCGCGTGAGCCATGCAACCGCCAATGCACAAAGACAAGAAAGACGAAGAGCACGCATCGCAGAAAAGACCTTTAAACCAGAAGACCCATCTGAAGACCAATAGCCTTTTACCTCGTCAGCAACACCTCCGAAATCCCCTTCCCCTGCTTAGGCATCTCATCAAATAACATCCCATCATGAAGACGATATCGATGCTCCATACGCTCAGCGACGTGCGCATCGTGCGTGCTGATAATAAGCCCCATCTGCCATTCACGCTGTAAACGCAGCAAAAGATCCACCATCTCCGCACCAGTCCGTTCATCA
>JAUUXD010000063.1 GCA_030588705.1 bacterium
GTGTGAAGGTCTACCCCAAACTGATGGGCATCTTTCTTGAAGGTCTCCCATGGGATATTTGTAGGAAGTTTAACGATGCCCTTACGTTGCCAAAGTTTTACTTTTATGGGCAGTTCAGGCGAAGCAATTTGTACAGAAAACGCCCCATTTTGAGCAATCAGATCATTGATCATGGCCACCGCTTTTTCCTGCGTGCCAACTGCAACCACTGCTGCGGGTTCTTTCTTTTTTGGTGCTTCAACGGTATGGGATTTGAATATGGTCATAAGACCAACGGATACTGTAACTGAAAGAATAGTGATTAGTGCTTTCTTCATGCCTTCCCCCTAAATTTCCCTCTTTTTAACAGCATTCTTCACGGCCTACTTCATACTCTAGCAGAATAGGGTCGTTAAAATAAAGAATTCTCGCTCAAAGCTGCTTGCCTCGCCAGAGGCCGCAGAGGGTTACGGCGAGTGCGTCGGTCACATCCTGCTTATCAGGAGCCTTCATGCGAGGAAATAGCTGCAGAACCACCCGTGCCACCTGATCTTTCCCGGCCCCGCCAAAGCCGGTGACCGATTGCTTCACTTCCCGGGGAGAGAACTCATGGAGTCTGATATCGTGGCGATTGGAAAGCAAATAGAGAATGCCCCGCAGATAGCCGAGCTTTAGGAATGTTTGCGTGTTTTTGCCAAGAAATGGGGTTTCGAGTGCCAGATCAGTAATCTGCCACCGCTCAATCTTTTCGGTAATGAAATCATGGAAGATGCCAATACGCACGGCAAGGCTTTTGGATGACTGCATGCGCAAGTCGCCATAATCGACCAAAATAACCGTATTATTAGTTTGTTTTTGAAGGATGCCAAACCCGGTTACGCTAAATCCGGGGTCTATGCCAAGGATTGTCATACTACTACTGCCTTTTTATTTCCCCCTGGACGCGATAGCTTTTGGCAACGGCGGCTATTCGTACTCTGTGTCCTCAAACTTTGTCAGCTCGCGTATAAAATCCATGTAGACCGTTCCGGTGGGGCCGTTCCGTTGTTTGCCGATAATCAGCTCGGATTGTGCTGGATTTTCTGCTTCTGGATTATATACCACATCACGATACAAAAACATAATCAAATCAGCGTCCTGCTCAATAGCACCCGATTCACGCAGATCGGAGAGCATCGGCCGTTTATCCATTCGGCTGTCCACCGCACGTGAAAGTTGGGACAAGGCCAAGATAGGAATGTTGAGCTCTTTGGCCAACGCTTTTAATGAACGGGAAATCTCAGAAACTTCCTGGTGCCGATTTTCATGCTTTTTATGCGAATGAATAAGCTGCAAATAATCAATGACCAGAAACTGCAAGTTGTTCTGCGCCTTTAATTTACGCGCTTTCGTGCGCACATCCATGATTGTTATCATCGGGGAATCATCAATAAACAGCTTCATTTCAGCTAGCTGGGCTGCTATGTTGGTCAGCTCAAGCCATTCCTGCGAACTAATCGTTGCATTCCGAATAGATGTATGTGGAATACCCGATTCACTCGATAAAAGACGAAGAACGAGTTGCTCTGCTGCCATTTCTAATGAAAAAAATCCAATAACGGTTCCTGCACGGGCTGCATGCTCTGCAATACAAAGAGCAAGCGCGGTTTTACCCATCGAGGGACGAGCTGCTAAAATAAGCAAGTCGCCATTCTGAAACCCTGAGGTCATCTGGTCGAGCTTCTTATATCCGGAAGGAATACCGGTAATCCCCTTGCTGTTGCTTTTAATATCAGAAAGATGCTGGAATGTTTTTTTGAGCCAAATATCAAGTTGCACAAATGTTTGTGAGCTCCGCTTATTGGAGATCTCAAAGATCTTTTTTTCTGCCTGATCAAGAACAGTATCAATGTTTTTGTCATCCTGTGAATAGCACCCAGAAATAATGCCGGCAGCTGATTGAATCAAATCCCGCAATACAGCTTTTTCTTTGACAATGCGCGCGTGCTGTTCCACGAGCCCAAGAGCGGGAATATCCTCCTGAAGCGATACGAGGTACACCACCCCACCAACCTCCTCAAGCTTCTTTTTCTTAATAAGCTCGTCCTGCACAGTCACCAAATCCACCCGCTTTTGCGCATGCGTGATCTCAAGGATTATTTGATAGATTGTTCTATTGGCAAGCGTATAAAAATCATCAGCCGCAAGCAGTTCAGTAACCGAACGAACATGCTCATCGTGAAGCAAAAATGCCCCTAATATCGAGCGTTCTGCTTCGCTATTAGACGGCAACCGTTTACCGAGTACTGATTCGGTGTGAGGAGCAAGTCGCTTCTCATGCACTGCCTTGGCCATGAAGAAATCTCATTTATTCAGGGAGAATAGTAATTTTAATTTTTGGTTTTAAGCTGGAAGTAAGTTTGATAGTGACGGTAAAGGTTCCTTTGCTTTTGATCGATTTGGTAAAAAGCACTTGGTTTTTCGCAACGCTAATACCGTCTTTAGCAAGTTCATCAACAATCTCTGATGCCCCCACCGCGCCATACAGTTTACCATCATCATGCATCTTGCGTTTGAGCGTAATAGTCATAGCGCTTATGCGTTCAGCAAGCATTGATGTTTTGGTGGCTACCACCTCTTTGCGATGTTCAACCTTCTTTACCTTGCCTTGGTAGTAGGCCTCAT
>JAUUXD010000052.1 GCA_030588705.1 bacterium
CTTACCCGTGATACAGCAAACTCTTTTACTACATCAGTACCTCCATCATCCGGATGCGCGGCCACATAAAAATTAGTGCCCTGCAACTCAGCCGACGAACTTAGCTCATGCTGTTGTACGCGAAATGAAAACGTTTGATTATCCGCAGCGTTCTCATCACCTTTCAGTACATCAGCTGCTTGTACATGAATACATAACAAAAGAAAAACAATGTTGACTACTCGTGCTTTGCACATACCTGCTCCGTTTCATATCATTATTTTTTTGACGCATTGCCCCCACAGTCTACGCATATTTACAAAAACTACCACCCTTAATCCTTCGACATAGAATATTGCATTCCAACCTCGCCAAAGCAGAAAACCCTTTATAATAAAGGCATTCGTTGACTTGCACTTAAAAACAACTAGTATGAAAAATAGAATTACACAAAAAAACAAGCAACAACAGAGAATCACCACACTCATGCACGCAAAAATCTTTTCAGCAACCACCATCGGCGTGAACGCAAAGCTCGTCGAAGTAGAAGTAGATGTTTCATTCGGTATTCCCAATTTTTTCATCGTCGGTTTACCCGATACTGCCATCAAAGAGAGCAGTAAGCGTATTCTTGCCTCATTAAAAAATTGCGGATTCCCCATGCCGGCCAAACGGTTTACCGTCAATCTTGCACCAGCTGATCTCAAAAAAGAAGGCACGCTCTTTGATCTGCCGATCGCAATCGGTATTTTGCAAGCAATGGGCCATATACGTATCGATCCAGAGCTATTGAAAACCACACTCTTTCTTGGCGAACTTTCACTCGACGGCGGCATTCGATTTATTAAAGGAGCATTGCCAATCGCCTATGACACGCACAAGATCGGCAAAAAACGAATTATTTTGCCACAAGCCAATAGCAAAGAAGCCTCCCTCATTAAAGGGTTGGAGGTGATTGGCGTCATGCATCTAACTGAACTGATTGCCCACCTACGCAACGAGAAACCAATTGCACCCACCACCAGCAATCCCGAGATTATCATCAAAAAACATCACGATGAGCTGCCGCTGGATTTTTCCCAAGTAAAAAGCCAAACACAAGCAAAACGGGCGTTGCAAATTGCCGCAGCAGGCCGACATAATATTTTATTCATCGGCCCTCCCGGTGCGGGAAAAACAATGCTGGCTAAACGACTTCCCACGATTATGCCTCCCATGACGTTTCAGGAACTATTAGAAACAACTAAAATATATTCCATAAGCGGAAAATTGGATACGCAATCACTGGTGTATACACGCCCATTTCGAGATCCCCATCATTCAATCTCACAAGCAGGCCTTATCGGCGGTGGTTCCTACCCACAGCCGGGAGAAATTAGTTTGGCACATAACGGGATTTTATTTTTAGACGAGCTCACCGAATTTAAACGAGATACACTCGAGGCATTGCGCCAACCAATTGAGAATCAAACAGTTTCTATAGCACGAGTAAATCAATCAATTAAATTCCCCGCATCATTGCTTTTGGTTGCTGCACTCAATCCATGCCCTTGTGGATTCCTTGGTGACAAAAAACGGACTTGCTACTGTTCAAAACAACAAATAACCCGTTACTTAAATAAGTTATCCGGCCCACTACTCGATCGCATTGATCTACAAGTGCATGTGCAATCGCTCGAATATGATGCAATCACCGCGCAACATCAGCAGCCGGTAAGTTCTGCAATGATGTATCAAAAAGTACAAATTGCGCTTGAAACTCAAAAACAGCGATTTTCTACACCAGATCAGTTTAATAGCACAATGCCTCCTGATAGTATTGAAAAACTATGCATCCTCACGCCGGGCGCAGAAACTATTATTAAAAAAGCATTTGATAAGCTCAACCTCAGCATGCGCGGCTATCATAAGCTTATTAAAGTATCGCGGACTATTGCAGATCTAGAATCATCAGAACAGATCAATGCCGCACATGTGCAAGAAGCAATCATGTATCGATCACTTGATCACTATTTAGAACAGCAACGGACCAACCATTGATTTTGAGCTGACAGCTTCTTATAGTGACGGCGTACTAAAAAAGAAAAATTTAAAAGGAATTTCTATGTGTTTTTCTGCCGCCGCGAGCTACACCGCCAGCGCAGCTCTTCTTTTAACCGGTGCCATCGCCATGAATAAAGCAAAACCACACATGCGCATGCTTGCAGCCATTCCTCTTCTCTTTTCTGCACAACAATTTCTGGAAGGAATCACCTGGCAAGCACTATCAAAGGGTGAGTCTACATTAATGAGCACGTATGCTTATCTTGTCTTTGTCTTTTTTGTTTGGCCACTTTGGATGCCATTAGCAGTCCGCAGCCTCAGCACAAAAAAACAGGAGAAGTTACTCCTCAATATCCCGATCGCCGCGGGGGGCTTTGTTGCCATTTTGGCACTCGTATGCGCATTTTATACCAGTCCACTCACTGCAATAACTTGCAACAGCATCCAGTACTTTACCGATCTACCACCCTACGTATGGAAGATAGGAACCATTGCCTATCTTATCGCCACCATTCCACCGTTCTTTATCGTGAAGCAACGCTATCTCTGGCTCATAGGAGCAACACTAGCAATCTCCTATACAATCAGCTTTATATTTTATTACCAAACATTGCTTTCCATCTGGTGTTTCTTTGCAGCTCTTTTAAGCCTTCTCATCCTTTTGCTCGTTTGGTGATCATATGATTATTGGCCTTGGTATTGATTCCATCGAAATTGAACGATTCTCGCACTGGCATCGTTTTTCCAACGTAATGCTACGCCGCATATTCTCAGAAAAAGAGATCGTCTATTGTCTGCAAAACGAAACCACTGCCGCTGAGCGGTTTGCCGCCCGCTTTGCCGCACGAGAAGCATTCTTTAAGGCAATTCAAACTGCGTACCCCACCACCCATATCCCCTTTCTTTCTATTTGCCGGATCATCTCACTCTCAAATGCACAAAATGGCTCACCAACCCTTCTTATCGAATGGGATATGCTACGCAAATTAACCAATAACGAGATCAGCACGCCACTATCAGCACTCGTTTCCATCACGCACACCCGGACCACCGCCACTGCCTGCGTATTTTTACAGGCATAATTATTCTCATTGCAACAACCACACCTCCCCAATCATGCTATCGAACTCTACAACAAAAAGGGCGCATCTTATCTATTAGCAAGCAAAAATGAACAAAGTTATTGAGGGCCAACCTTTTCAATTGGTATTATGTGAATATCAATCAAGGCACTCCAACGCAATGCCGCACATAGAATGAGAGGTAGAGGAAACGTCCCGCACTGCGCGGGGCTTTCTTTTGTACACAACTTGCGTACACTAAGCGAAAAAATCCATGATCAACTCCCGCCTACTTCTCCTCATTTCCGCCATAGCCTACACGCTCCCCTTTGTTGCTCCATTTCATTTCTGGTGGCTCACCTTCCTATTTCCTTCATTCCTTTTTCTTGCCCTGCACCAAAACAGGCTCCTCTGGACCGACTACCTCATCTGGTCGCTTGCTATTAGCACCGTTCACCTATTCCCCTTGGGCAATGCGATCATACAGATGACATCAGCCCCGATTTATGTTCAACTCCTGCCCACCATCCTGCTTATTATGTACGTTACGCTCTATCCGTTTGGCTTATTGATAGGCATTACCACTCTCTTTCATCGATTCAAACCAACTCTTTTTGCAAAGCTTCTTATCTGGACAGTGAGCCTTTGGCTTTACCTTCTTACTGTTGATTACGCACTCTTTTGGATATTTGGCCGCGTGGAAGGATACGTGTTTATGAATCCGCTTTTGCCGCTTACCGCTGTTCCTTCTTTATTAATGCTTATTCACTGGCTCATTATGCCATTCATGCTGCTTCTTTATTGCATCACTACTTCCATGATCAGTTGGTTCCTTCTTCGCCGCTCAATAGCCAACACAATGTTATTATTTCTCGTCATAGTTGTATGGATCGCCCCCTCACTACTTATCCATTCCACTCAGCCCCCCGCATGGCTCAATCAAGTCGGCCACCTTCCCATGATCCTTCCCGAAACAATGCCCGCAGAACGAGGGAGTGTGCTCATTGCCTATGAGGTGCAGCAACTTGCCATGCAGCACCCTGATTTGCGCCTCGTGATCATGCCCGAATCGGCTTGGAATGGATTACCACTCAATACAATTACCGAACTTCCTTCGCTCAAGGATCTATCGGTATCCCACGTAATTATTGGCAGCTTTTCGCTGCAAGATCAGATCCATTACAACAGCCTGTATTGGTTTAAACGTGGCCAACGTGCCGGCCAATTTGATAAATGCCACGCAGTCCCCTTTATTGAACGCATTCCATGGGGAGGGCAGCTGCTGTGCACAAAGCTCTTTTTCAAAAAAAGCGATCCCATTTGCCCCACTAAAAAACCCCGCTCGCCCCTTATTATCGACGATAGCATTACCTTGATCCCCTATATCTGTTCAGAGCTGTTTATGAACAACAACATCTATGATCCTGCATCGATGCACCCCATTTTGGCCGCCTGCAATGATTGGTGGTTTGGGCTTTCCTACTTTCGGCAACTCATGCTCATGGTGGCTCAATTACGCGCAATTCAATGGAACCGCCCCATACTTTACATCTCTTTTTATTATGCGCAATACATCGATCCATACGGCATTATTCACCCTATAACCACTACAACAAATGATCGCTTTTTGAAATAATGCTTTAAATACCGCATAAAAATGGATTCTTTTTGACAAACATTTAAAAAGCTTTAACCTTATTTTCGCGGGGTAGAGCAGTCTG